>NZ_CP058561.1:3125596-3438156 GCF_018141425.1 Vallitalea guaymasensis | reverse complement strand
TTCGGAATCAAAGTAATCAAAAAAACCTGCTAATTGTAATGCTGGTCTGTTAATGTCAGAATGGGTTATTACTATATCATCAATTTCTACTTCTGGAGTTAAATTTTTGAGCTTCATCTTTTCTACTAATTTAGTCAATTTTACAGTATACATAAGAATGCCTCCTAAGCTATTTCTTTAATATTTTAGCATATTATAAATGAATTATCATCATTTTTTTATATCTTTTAATTGTAAAAGCTAACGGTCGTGGAGTTAGTTTAGGGGAATATTCCGTCAGCAAATTAAACGTCCATGTTTAAATTGCTGAGTTCGCCGTCCATGGCTCACTGCTCCATATTCCCCTAAACTATCTCCACTCTGTATTTATATCTTACTTTAACTCATTATTTATATATAGTTTATTAATAATAATATCTAAATAAGCCTTATGAGTTTACTCGTGGAAAAAATCATAGATAGTTTGTGCAACTTTTCTGTTTATACCCTCTGTTTTTTCTAGGTCGTCTACATCTGCTTGTCTTATTTTTTCTACTGAGCCAAAATGTTTTATTAGGTTTATTCTTCGCTTTGGTCCGATTCCTTCTATATCGTCTAGTATGGATTGTATTTGCTTTTTGCTTCTTAGTTTTCTGTGATATTCTATAGCGAATCTGTGTGCTTCGTCTTGGATTCTTGTGATTAGTTTGAATCCTTCGGAGTCTTTATCAATATTGTACTCTATGTTGTTGTAAAAAATTCCTCTAGTTCTATGTTTATCATTTTTGACCATGCCGCATACTGGTATTGATAAACCTATTTCATTGAGTACTTTCAGGGCAATGTTGACTTGTCCTTTTCCACCATCCATTAGGATTAGATCAGGTAGTCTGGTGAATTTTCCTAAGCTTAGATCCTGTTTTTTTAGCAGCATTTCTTTTTGTTCTTCAAGAGCATGAGTAAATCTTCTTGTCAAAACTTCTTCCATGCTTTTGTAATCATCTGGACCTTTTACTGATTTTATCCTGAATTTTCGATAGTCGCTTCTCTTAGGTTTGCCTTCTTCAAAAACAATCATGGAACCTACTGATTCAAAACCGTGTATATTGGATATATCATATGCTTCTAGTCTTTTAACTTCATCTTCAATACCAAGTATCTCTACTATCTCTTTTACGGCTCCTTTTGTTCTCTTGTCTTCTTTTTTTATTTTTTCGCCAAACTGTTCAAATGTGAGTAGAGCATTATTGGCGGCTAGTTCAACAAGCTTGTGTTTTTCACCTTTTCTAGGTACTTTTATATAGACTTTCTGACCTTTTTTACTGGTTAACCAAGCATTAATGATATTAGCTTCATCTATTTCTTCTTGGAGTATTATTTCTTTTGGTATAAAAGGTGTTCCAGAATAGAATTGTTTAACAAACTCTGTCATAACTTCTCGTCTATGTAATTCTTCTACACCATCAAGATGAAAATGTTCTCTTCCAATAAGCTTACCGTTTCTAACGAAGTATACTTGAACTAAGGCTTCGTCATGTGCTTTAGCGAATGCAATAACGTCTTGGTCTTCCATTGAAGCATTGATTATCTTTTGTTTACCCGCAATACTTTTCACACTTGCCAATTGATCTCTGTATTCAGCAGCTTTTTCAAAATCCAGTTCCTCTGACGCTTTGGTCATTTTATCTGTTAATATGTTGATTACTATATCATATTTACCATTAAGGAATTCAATAATCTCTAGAATATCTTTTTTGTAATCTTCTTCATTTATGTAATTCTGGCAAGGTGCATTACATTGTTTTATATGGTAGTTGAGACAGGGTCTACCTTTTCCTATTTCTTTTGGCAGACTTTTGTTGCATGTTCTTACCTTCCATATCTTAGTTATGACATCAATGGTATCCTTGGCTCCTCTTGTATTGGTATAAGGACCAAAGTATTTGGCTTTGTCTTTTTTTAATTCCCTAGCATATAAGATTCTAGGATATTTTTCATTAATTGTTACTTTAATGTAGGGATAGGATTTATCGTCTTTTAAAAGAGTGTTGTATTTGGGTCTATGCTTCTTTATAAGATTACACTCTAATATAAGTGCTTCAAGCTCAGAATCCGTAACTATATATTCAAATGATTTTATCATAGAAACCATTTTTCTTATTTTATTAGAATGATTTGTTGATTTTCTAAAATACTGTCTTACTCTATTTCTGAGCTTGATTGCTTTTCCTACATAGATTATGTTTCCATACATGTCCTTCATCAGATAAACTCCTGGCTTGACAGGTAGTTTTTTTAATTCTTCTTCAATATCAAACATTTATAATCATTCCTTCTACTATATCTGTCTAAATTAAATCTTGTCTCTACTATTATACTAATTAACCTCTTGATATTGCAATTCATATAAATTGTGATATATGCCTTTTCTTGCCAATAATTCTTGGTGATTACCGATTTCTCTGACTCTTCCTTTGTGTAGGACAATAATCTTATCTGCATGTTGCACTGTTGATAATCTATGTGCTACTACAAGAGTTGTTCTTCCTTGCATCAGTTTATATAATGCATCTTGAATCAAGAGCTCTGTCTCTGTATCTATATTGGCAGTTGCTTCATCCAATATAAGAATAGATGGGTCAAAAGCCAGAGTTCTAGCAAATGAAAGTAATTGCCTCTGTCCAGATGAAAAAGTAGCACCTCTTTCATAAACTTTTTCACTATATTTATCAGGTAACTTCTGAATGAATTTATCGGCATTAACATACTTAGAAGCTTCTTTTATCTGCTTATCGGTGATTTCATCATTTCTTAGTCTTACGTTACTATTAACGTTACCAGTGAATAGAAATACATCTTGAAGCATCTGTCCTACACTTGATCTAAGATTATTCAAATCGATATCTTTTACATTATGACCATCAATGAGTATATCTCCTTTTTGTATATCATAATATCTGCTTATCAAGTTCAAGATTGATGTTTTTCCTGCTCCAGTGGCACCTACAAAAGCAACTGTCTCACCAGGACTAACTTTGAATGATACATCTTTCAAGACCCATTCCTCATCGTTATAAGCAAACCATACATTCCTGAATTCTATCTCACCTTTTAACTTATCTAGCTTGACAGCATTTTCATTATTCTCTATTTTAGAGTCTTCATCTAATAAGGTAAAGATTTTTTCTGATGAAGCCATAGCAGATTGTAAAATGTTGAACTGCTCTGCTAATTGTTGTATAGGATCAAAGAAGTTAGATATATATTGAATGAAAATAATCAAGGTTCCAATGGACATAGTACCTTCCAGTACCATATTTCCACCAAAGATCAGTACAATTGATAGCCCTATGACATAAATAAAATACATTGAAGGTCTATATATACCAAACACTATTAATTGCTTCAAATTAGCCTTTTTCAATTCTTCATTGGCTTCACTGAATTCATCCATTTTTCTTTTCTCTTGTGAGAATATCTGAACAATCCTCATACCTGAAATGTGTTCAGATAAAAATGTATTGATAGCTGCTACTTTAGTTCTCACTTCACGATAAGCTTTTCTGGAATGATGCCTAAACAGTAAAGTTGCTATTATTAAAAGTGGTATAACTAAAAATATAGCTAATGTAAGTCTCCATTCCAATATAAACATCATAATGGATATACCAGACAGCATAAGTACACTTTTAACTGAATTTACTATAACACTAGTATACATTTCATTTAGTGTCTCTGTGTCATTGGTAACCCTTGTCACTAATTTTCCTACAGGATTATTATTGAAGAATTTTATGGATAATCCTTGTATATGAGTAAATACATCATTTCTAATATTATAAATAATTTTTTGTCCTGTATAGTTTAGTAGAATGGTCTGGAAATAACTAATCAACAATCCAAATATCAGTACTACAATAAAAATGATAGTTATTCTTAAAAGACCATTGATATGGTCCTGCCTAAGCAGCTTAATTTCATTATTAGTTAATAGGGTTACTTCTTTTTCTATATTATCATATTCAATGAAGTATTTTCCATCCTTTAGTATTACTTTTTTTACTTTATCTAATTTATTGATTTGTGCACTATCAATTCCTGATACTAAGAAATATGGGTTATCATAAGTTTCATCATATATGATTCTTGCTTTTTCAGCACTAGGATATTTGTTCTTTTCATCTCCTATATAATAGTTATCTTTTATCTTAACAGCACCTTTTGTATCTTTACTGACAGTGGAATACATAGTATCGTATTTTGTTATTATATCATCAACAGCATTACCTACAAGTACTGGTTTAGCAAGCTCTGCACCTACTACACCTATAAGCAGCACTAAAGAAATGATAATTAATCCTAGATATGGTCTGGCATATGAAAAAAGACGTCTAAGAAGTTGTTTATCATAACCTTTTTTCATATCTACATCTTCATAATCATGCATAAACTAACCTCCTATTCCTTCTCCAACTCTTTTTCCAGTTGTTGTTTCTCAACCATATTATAGTAAAGCCCTTTTTGTTCTACTAGACTATCATGAGTTCCTGACTCAATGATTTTACCCTCATCAATGACAATAATCTTATCTGAGTTCTGTATTGTTGAGATTCTATGGGCTATTATTATTGTTGTTTTATCTTTTCTTTCTTCCTTGATATGATTAAGAATCTGTTCTTCTGTATTAGTATCAACAGCAGATACAGAATCATCTAGAATCATGATTGCAGGGTCTTTTATTAATGCTCTTGCTATAGATATACGTTGTTTCTGTCCACCTGATAGGGTAACCCCTCTTTCACCTACAACAGTAGCATATTTATTGGAGAATTCTATTATATTATCATGTACATTGGCATTTTTAGCTGCACATTCTATATATTCATCACTAGTCTCTATTACTCCAAAAGCTATATTCCTTGATATTGTATCTGAAAACAAGAAATTATCTTGTGGAACATATCCAATGGAATGACGTAAAACTTTCAACGGTATATCCATAATATCCACATCATCAATAAAAATCGTTCCTCTCGGCGGGTTATACATTCTAAGAAGCATATTCACCAAAGTAGTTTTACCGCTTCCAGTCCTACCAACAATACCCAAAGTTTCACCTTTGTTAACAGTGACTGATATATTATCAAGTTCCTTAAGCCCTGAGCCGGGATAATTGAATGTAAGGTTATCAATGACAATATCACCTTTGATAGAGTCTATCTGTTTAACTGTTTCTTCATCAATAATTTCTGGTTTTTCATCTAATATATTTTGAAATCTAGATAATGACGCTAAGCCGTGAGACATAATGTTAATACACCAGCCAAAAGCAATCATTGGCCATACTAACATAAGCAGATATTGTGTAAACGCCACAAAATCTCCAAGAGTTATGTTGCCAAGCATTGTCATATATCCTCCATAGCCTAGAACAATGGCTATACTAAGACCTGTGACTAACATAGCTAATGGATTCATTATTGCAAATAATTTTATAACACGCATATTTTTATCATAATTATTTTTATTGGTTTCATTGAATGCTTTTATTTCTTTGGTTTCTTGGACAAAAGCTTTTACTACCTGTACTCCTGATATGTTTTCTTGTACCATTTCTGACATATGAGCAAAAGCTTCCTGTTTATCTTTGAACCTAGCTCTTATTGCTCTTCCGAAGAAAATACCTCCAATAGCTATTAGGGGCAAAGGTATTATAGCTACCAATGTCAAGTTAAGACTTATCTTAGTAATCATCTGATAGATTACTAATACACATAATGTAATAGCATCCAAAGACATTAAGACACCTGGACCTACCATCATTCTGATTGCATTCAAATCATTGGTGGCATGTGCCATCAGATCCCCTGTCTTATGTTCATTAAAAAACCTTAGTGACAGCTTTTCCAAATGACCAAAGAAATCATTTCTAAGACCATATTCAATCTTTCTTGATGTTCCAAAAATGAAGTATCTCCATATAAATCTAAAACAAGCTATCAAAAGACCTATCAATAATAGGGTAAGAACTTGATTCAATAAATTACTGAATTCATAATTACCACTCTGTAATCCGTCAGTTATATTCCCTGTTATTACAGGTATCTGCAATTGAAACAAATCAACTGTAAGTAAGGAAAGGAATCCTACTAAAAAATGGAATTTATATAGTTTAAAATATTTTATCAATACCCCTTGTGACTTATTTTTCTTAGGATTAGGTTTCATGAAATAATTCACATCCTTATAATTATTTATATAACCCGTTTTATACTGAATGCGTATATATCTTCACCTGTAGAACTAGTATCAAATATATTGTACTTTGCTTTACTGGTACAACTTACATCCAATATTATTGGTTTGTCATTATTTTCTTCTTGGTTTATAGAATATGAACTATGTACACGTGGATAGATATTGAGAAGTATGTCTTTGCAGCTTTCAACTAATAATCCTTCACCGTCACTATCTGTAAGTGCAGCCCATCTTACATCTGATTTATTGCCACTTTTTATAGAATTATTCAGATTGTAATAATATAAACCTACTTTAGTCCCACTATTAATATCAGGGTATGTATCATTTGGTCCTTTACCCAGCCATGAAAAATCATTATACTCAGCTGGTATCTCCAACGTCATTCCTACTTTTATGGATTTATTGCTAGAACGAATTTTATTAATTATGTTTATTCTACCATCGGGTTCTATTATATAAGTAGTCTTGATATTCCCTTTTATCTGTGGGCATTTCCTTATGATGTCAATTTCATAGCTTCCTTCATCGGTGCTAGTGACTTTTACATCTTTCACTTTTGACATCTCTAATCTGCTAGACCCATTTTCAATATATACTTTTACTGGCGACAGGACATATTCTTGTCTATCAAATTCTATTGAACGGATGTTACCTTTCAATTTGTCCACAATTATTTCAAAATTATCGCCAATCACTTCGACTTTCAACTTTCTATCTCTTAATCTAGCTTTTTTTGATGATTTTATTTTTCTTTTTTTAGGTGCTTTATATGGTATTCTGTATTGTGCCCACGCCACATTATACCCTTTTTCTGCCCACCATGATTCTGTTTTTGTAGACATATTGATATTGATGTGGTACCAAGCATTTTCAAGAATATCCATCATATTATAGTCAATGTGTATATCTTTTCTTTTATTGATAGGTATATCTATATCTGTCAATTCACCACTTTTTATTACAATACCATCCTCTAGAATCTCCCATGTGAAATCGTAATCTTTCAGGGAAGATGGATCACAGCAATTTTTGATGCTGAAAATTCCTTTGATGATATCTTTTGGATATATATTTATCATTTCGTATTTCTTTTTAAGTTCAGATGCATATGGTGTTAGATGTCTATCATTATAGACTATACCTTTTTGGGTTAGTTCTTCTGTTTCTTCATCTCTAATCATTATATAATCACATAAGAATCTTCCTGCAATAGGATGTTCCTTGGATTCGCTATCCATTTTTTCATCTTCTTTTATGAAGTTATAAGTGAAAGTTACTGGATTATAATTCTTAAGACCTGTTGCATTTCCCTCATAGTATATTGGTCTAGTGTTGTCTAATAACATTATCTTCTTATATAGATTTATTGGTACATTGACTCTGGCGTCTATATTCCATACAATTACACATGAATAATTAATATATTTGTATATTATATTCTTGGTTTCTTCTTCATTAAATAATATCTCTTCTTCATGTTCTTGTTCATTCATAGGTTTATTAATTACATATAATCCATATTTATTGCACATATCATAGAAAACTTCTGCATTGTTATAATCATATGTAATTACCGTATTTATGTTATTGCTCTTCATGATACTTATATCTTCAATGTATTTTCTCTGCATTGCCTCTATATCATCTTGTTCATAATTTTTATAGACAACTCCATTAAGAGTTACTTGCTTACCATTTATATGAATCATATCATTATTTATCTCAATGAATCTAAAACCATGTTCAAATTTTTTCTGGCATAACTCTTCATCCTTTTCATTTTTTACAACTATTTTGAAGCTATAGCATTTTGGTAAATCAGATGACCATGTGCTGATACCATCCAACTCATTTTCCAATGTTACCTTGGATATGTTTTTTGCTGTTAAAACACATCTGATGTCAGCAACCAAGTTCTCGTTCTCATTATCAATCATCCATAATTCAATTTTTACAGGTTGTATTGTTGAACCCATATATGTAATGAAAACATCTGTATACATATAAATTTGGTCGTAGGTTTCATTTAATGCTTTTGAATTAACATAGTACCTATCTATTTTTATTGCTTTATCCACTTCGTTCATATTATTTTCACCCCTTTTATTACAAAAAACATAGATATAACCCTTATAATTTTTATTACATAATAAGAAAGCGACTATACATAGCCACTGTTACCCTAAATATAAGGTCACTTTCCTTTATTATTTTTCATTTAATATTTTCTCATATTCATCAACTTTATCTGCCAAGAATTCAGCAAGTCCTACGAATTCACAGCCTAAGCAATATTTATCTCCACATTTATTACTTCTTATTATTTTGAGTACACAGTAAAAGTATCTTTTTTCATCGAATTCTATTTTTGCGTTGAAATAATAGTTGAGAGGTAATTCATCTCTGCACAATATTCCAATACCGTTTTTAGAGATATCTATAACCTCTATTGTCTTATTATCAAGTTTTATTATGTCATTATTCTGTTTAAAAAGAGAATTAATTTCAAGTTCTAATTTTATGGGTAAACGCTTATATTTTCTTCTTTCTTCCATAGTAGTTCTCTCCTTTTTCACATATGATCAATAACTTAACTTTATATATTTTTCAATTTCTAATTATACCATAAAATAACATTAAAATAAAACAGGTTAATGATTATTTTTTTATATTTTATAAGATTTAATTGACAAACATAAGTAGATATATTAATATAAAAATTGTATGCAAATTAATAAGTGAAATTTATAATAAATAATATATCTTATTAACGCTCGTTCTATTTTTTAATATTATAAGGGAGGAATTATCCGTATGAACGAAAATGTAAAATTATTAGATCATCCGTTGCTTCAACATAAACTTACATTATTACGTGATAAGAACACTGGATCTAAAGATTTTAGAGAACTTGTCAAAGAAATTGCAATGTTAATGGGTTATGAAGTTACACGTAATTTACCTTTAAAGGAAACTACTATTGAAACACCTATTTGCAAAACTACTTCAAATGTAATAAGTGGAAAAACACTTGCTATTGTTCCTATTCTTAGAGCTGGTCTTGGTATGGTAGATGGTATGTTAAGTTTATTACCTACTGCAAAAGTGGGGCATATTGGTTTATATAGAAATGAAGAAACTCTTCAACCTGTAGAATATTATTGTAAACTTCCAAAAGATATTGAACAAAGAACAGTAATTATTACAGAGCCAATGCTTGCTACTGGTGGTTCAATTGTTGCTGCTGTAAGCCTATTAAAATCTTATGGTGTTAAAAATATTAAGATTATGTGTCTTGTAACTTCTAAACCTGGAATTGAAGAAGTATGTGCTCATCATCCAGATGTTCAAATTTTTACTACTGCTATTGATGAAAAATTAAATGATATTGGATACATTACTCCTGGTTTAGGTGACGCAGGCGATAGAATATTCGGTACTAAATAATAATAACTTGAGCTGACTTTTATAAGCAGCTCTTTTTTTGCCCTTTCATATTTATTAAATATTTGTTAATTAATTATTAATTCTATGCTTATCATTTTATTAGTATTTATGCTTGAATTCAATGCTTTTTAAGGAAATTACTGGTAATCAAAGCAAACTATTGCATTTATTCTTAATTAAGGTTATAATAATCATGTAATAATTAGTTAACATTTTTGTAACAACTATTTTTTTAGAATATTTTTCCTTAGTATTTACAAATAATAACAGTAGCATTAGGAGGTTTAATTATGAAAAGGCGAGGTATCAAGCAAGTTACTCTAGGTATATTAGGAGGATTAGTTTTAACACTTAACGTTAACGCTGCTACCATAGGTGTTGTTAATGTAAAGAATCTTAACGTTAGAAGTGGCCCTAGTACCACCAGTTCTATAGTTGATCATGTTCATTTGGGTGAAAAACTGGAAATCATTTCTACAAGTGATAACTGGTTTAAAATTGATCTTGATTTGTTAAGCAATGCATATGTACATAGCAATTACGTTAACATTGAGAATTCCAGCAATTCAAAAGTTGTAACAACTAAAGCTGAACTTAGAAACTCACCAAATCTATTAGGTAATGTGTTAGCAACTATTGATAAAGGACAACTAGTCAGCATAGAATACCAAACTGGAGATTGGTTCTATGTTAGTACAACAAAGGGTAAAGGATATATGTATAAAAATAGTTTATCTGAAACTAAATCTTCAGATTCAAAATCCTTATCCACATCACAAGATACTACAGAAAAGGCATCAAAAAAAGTTGCTACTGTAAACACAAATATACTTAATGTTAGACAACAACCATCTATCAGTTCTAAAAAGATAGGTAAAGTCTATCGCAATAATACTTTTGAAGTATTAAGCGAATCAGAGGAATGGGTTTCTATTAAGATACCAAACGGGTCTACTGGTTATATATATAAAGATTATGTAGTTATTTCTGATGAGAAGACCATTACAGATTCTTCAAGCTTAAGACAACAAGTAGTTAGTTATGCAAAACAATTTTTAGGCAACCCTTATGTATGGGGTGGCAATAGTTTAACAAAAGGTGTGGATTGTTCTGGTTTCACACAACAAGTAATGAAAAAATTTGGTATAAGTATAAGTAGAACTTCCAGATCACAAATTAATAACGGGTATAGAGTGTCAAAAAATGATTTATTACCTGGCGACCTTGTATTCTTTGGATATAGAAACAGAATATCCCATGTAGCTTTATATATTGGTAATAATCAGGTTATCCATGCAAACAACAGAAAAACTGGAATTATCATTAATACTTTAGGTGATTCAAGACTTTTACCTTATATAGGTGCCTCTAGAGTTATTAAATAGCTTAAAGCCTTGCTTTTTCATAAAAAATATTCTTTATATTATGTAAGTGGTAACACAATACATAATGGTATAAGGGGACTGTTTATTGCAGTCCCCTTTATGCTATCATATTTTAAAAATGGACAACGGTAGTTATAGTAAAACCATATACAGTGATATCACTCTCATTACGTTTGTTGCTTTTATCTGGTTTAGAGGTATGGCAACAAGCCGTAAAAGGTCGTTATATCACTGTATATGGTTTATTTATTAATCTTACCACGCTTAAGTTGTAAAGAGCATAACTATAGCGAATATATTTTTTAATCTATTACAGAGTTAACATTATTTTTAGAAATTTTCTAGGATGTATCTTTCGGCGGCGTAAACGGATGTGGCTCCGTCGGCTGCGGCTGTGATAATTTGTCTTAGGGTTTTTTGTCTAATGTCTCCGGCGGCGTATACACCTTTTACACTTGTTTGGCAAGAGTCATCGGTTAATACATAGCCTTTTTCGTCACATTTTACTTTGTCTTGGATAAGTTGTGAGTTAGGGTCTGTACCGATTCCAATGAATAGGCCATCAATGTCTAGGATGGATTCTTCTTTTGTTTTATTGTTGATAATTGAAATTTTTTCTACTTGGTCTTTGCCGATTACTTCTTTTAGTTCTGTGTTCCATAGTATTTTTATTTTATCTTCGTCATGTTTCAGTAAACTGTCTTGTAATATTTTTACTGCTCTTAGTTCGTCTCTTCTGTGTATGAGGTATACTTTTTTACACATTCTAGCTAGAAAGATTGCGTCTTCTACAGCTACATCTCCACCGCCTACTACGGCAACTTCCATGTTTCTGAAGAAAGCACCATCGCAAGTAGCGCAATAGGATACACCTCTTCCGGTAAGTTCTTTTTCACCTTTTACACCTAGTTTTTTCCATCTAGCACCAGTAGCCATGATTATAGCTTTTGATTGGTATTCGCTGCCAGTTGTCTTGACTACTTTTACTGTTTGGTCTAGCAAGAGATCGACTACCTCTTCTGATTTTATTTCTATGCCTAATTTTTCAGCATGTTCTCTCATTTTAGTACTTAGCTCGAATCCTGTAATATCTGGGATTCCTGGATAGTTATCAACTTCGTAGGTGTTGATTACTTGACCGCCTGGAACATCTTTTTCTAGTACCATAGTTTTTAACATTGCTCTCTGAGCATAGATGGCTGCAGCCATACCTGCAGGACCAGATCCTATTATTATCAAATCATATATTTCTGTCATTAAAATCACTCCTTAAGTAAATAAACTTTTTCAAACAATAGCGTCGCTTTTTTCTAACATACATCTTATGGACGCAGAATAATTGATGAGACTTTGTAAGTCTCTATCATTTTGAACATATTCTGCCATCTTAGGATGTAGCCTAAGTACATCCAGTATATCTTTTTCAGCATTATCAATTAGCTCTAATTTCATATAACAACAAGCTCTATTATAGTATAGGAAAACTGAATCTTCATTATTATTAATTCCATCAGTGAATACTACGATTGCTTCCCTGTATTCTTCTTCATCTCTATGGAGAACACCCAGATTCAAGTAAGAGTATGGATAGTTCTTATTATACTTTATAGCTTGTTCGTAATATTTTTTAGCCTGATTAATTTTATTTTGTTTGGACATGAGTACACCCATGTTGAATAATACCATGTAATGCCTGTTATCAATATCCAGAGCTTTTTTCATTAATTTGAGAGCTTTGTCGATTTCATCTCTCTGCTCATAGATAGAACCTAAGTTAATGCATGCCCAAAAATCATATGGATTAATTTCTAGCACATTATTGTAATTCTCAATTGCTTTTTCTACTTCACCTAAATAATCATACGCATAAGCAAGAAAAAAATAGGCTTTTGAATAATATGGATCACATTCTATAGCTTTTTTATAATAGGGTATTGCTTCTTCAAAATTATCCTTATGGTCATGTAGGATTGCAATACCATAGTATGCTCTTGCCTCTGAATCGTCATTGGCTAGAACTTCCTTGTATACTCTTAGTGCATTATCATAGTCATCTAACTCATCATATATGATAGCAATATCTAATAATAACTCGGTATCATTATTTTTACCATAATCATAAGCTTTATTAAAATAATATAATGCTTTTAGTAAATTATCTTCTTCATAATATTTTTTCCCTAAAATGATAAAATTGTCTATATGATATTTTTTCATAATTTCTCTCTTTCGTATCATGTTTATGTAAAGTATTTTAGGATATGGGCGGTTTATACCTATACATTATGAATAAATTGAAACAAATTCTTCAAACGAGTTAAAATCCTTACCATAGTCATATTGTTTACAACTAATATTCTCACCAAGTATACTTATAATATCATTTACAGGTTCTTTATCAAAACTAATAACAAAAATATTCATGTTATCTACGGGATATACTTTTTCAAACTGTTTTCGTAATTTATCAGTGTTTATTCTTGTGAATGTAAAATTTACACCAACTTCTATATGTATAATCTTTAATTCTAGATAGAACTCTTCTGCTTCAATCACATCTTGTTTCAAATCATTTAAAAACACTGCTTGATAGTCAGGTCTATACTGATCTATTATCTTACTGAGTGATATAAACTGATACATGATAGGTGCGATATGATTAGCGATAGATTCTAAAGTAATAATATTCTCTTCGTCTCCTAAAATCTTATCCTTAATAGCTAGTATACCAATAACACCCAAAAGTTTCAACTCATTCTCATCGACAAATATTGGCACGAATAAGGCTCCACTATATGTATCATTAAAGCATTCAACTATTTCAGGAGCAAATGTATTTTCTACATCAGCTTCACTATTCAATATTATCTTTTCCCCTAATTTTAGAGGCAACAGCTCGTCTTGTAAGGGTATATGTGTTAAATTACCGTCTATATTTATTGACCTGGTAATATTAATTCCGTCTTTATCATTATCATATAATCCTATGAAGCCACTTGTGACTCCGAAAAAGACGCTGAGAGTACTTAAAGTCAGATCTATCAGTTGCTCCATATTACCAGCTATATTAATATTCTTCATTAACTCATTCAGTTTTACCAATCTAGTTAATTTATTATTGATGATTTCCTTCTGCATATTGGTCTTCTGAAAATTCTTGGCGTTGTTTATTGCTATATAGGTAGATGAAGCCAAGCTTTCAATTAATTCAAATACACTATTTTCATATTGGTTACCATTGACTTTTGGTCCTAATGTAACAAATCCAACCAATCTGTTTTTCTTCAACAGCGATACCACATAACTGATTTTAACATCTTTCAATATCTCTCGTGAGTCTTCAAATAAGTCATAAAACTGATTTCGCTGTGATTCATTACTCATATCAGTTAGAATCCTGATCTTAGTATCTTTTATTGATTTAGTAGGATATAGATTGATGAACATAACTGAACTTGAGTTATATACATCCTTCAAACTCATTAATTTATAACTATTGCTAATAGAATCATATAAGAAAAAAGTAGTGAAACTACTTTGTGTAAGTTCTGCAAAAGCACTAATGGACAATCTGTATAAAGCACCTAGATCCAAGCTACTTAATAAAGCCTTTGATGAATGATTAATCGCAAATAGGCTGAATAATTTTTCATTCAGCTGTTTACTCACATTCTCTAATTCTTTGAAATATTTATAGTTAGACAATGATGTAGAGAACAGGTTCATCAGAGCATTAGCAATAATCTCATCATCCTCTAAAAACTCTTCATTATTTCTATTAACAAATATAAATCCATATAATTCACAATCCATAATTAGTGGCATAATAAAATTGCACTCAAAATCACTAAATATGTCTTTTGAAAAATATGTCTTCAGATTATTTTGTCTTAGTAATCCGCTGTTATATTTAATTATCTCATCAAAAGATTCATTATATTTAATAGTATATTGCTCTTTGTCGTATCCATTAACCTGCATCAGCTTGTATTCATGGTTTTTTCTGATAAATACAGCTATTTGATTAGGTAATAATAGTTCATTAGTAAATTCAAAAATGTATTTTTCTATGTGGTCTAAATTAAATTTCTGAGAAAAAAATTCAATAGCATGTATTAAGCCTGTATATCTATATACCTTTTTACTTATATCTTCATTTTTCCTATGGTGCTCAAGGATATTATACAGCATTTGTTCGTAAGCCATATTTGGGTACCTTCTTCCTGATCAATATAAAGGCACGTCTAATTTATGCCTTGATAAGTTCTTTATTTAATACATAGAATGTTGTTGGTGTATTCAAAAATTTGCTACAGTGAGTATTGCATGATTTTATACTTATTGATACATTAGGATATAGGCAATTAGTTACTTTTACTTCTCCTTCACCTTTTGCATGCAAGTAAGAAACATATTTTTTCTGCTTGTTATATAATTTTTTCAAACTATCCCTATAATACTCAAATTCATCATTCAGTTTATCAAAATCAGCCTTTTGGGAATCGCTTAAGTTAGCAGCTGAATAGATTGATAGCTTTTGTTTCAATAGTGATATCTTTTCTTTTACTTTTTTGATTGTCAAGATAATTGTGTCGTATTCTTCCTTTATCTTATTTCTCTCAAAGCCTGTTACAGTTATTTTGGTATAGGATTCAGTTCTATTACCTATTTCACCAGCTTGAACCTTTATGCTAGCTTCAATGTTTCCGCCTATGATTCTGCTTTTATAGGATTCAAGTTTAACTTCTTTTGCTTTTATATTGCAGTTAATTGCATAGGAACCGATATTTACTGTTCCATCACATACGATAGTGCATTCTGATGCGAATTTGGTATACAAATCTCCATTACAAATAATCTTAGCTTTGTTCTTGCCTGCAATTCCACCTCTAATGTAGATACTGCCATCTCTACTTTCTATAGTATCAACACTACCTACACCCATATCTCCCATTACTTGGATGTCATGGTCTGCTTTAACGATAAAATTATCCTCTATGGAATTCTTGATATCAACAAATCCATCAAAATCAATATTACCTGTTTTGAATGAAACATTACCATCTATTTCTAAACAATTACATACACCTATGATGTTATTTTGATATATGACCGCACCTGTTCGTTTGGCATATAGAATTGTTTTATCTTGTTTGGCATCGTATCTCTCTGTTACTGTTTTCTTATCATATTCTAGGTTAACTTGTCTACCTGGTTGAGCTGGTATTATTTCTCCCCATACTGTTTTACCTGGAACCCCTTCTTTTGGTTCTATCCTTTCACCAAGCCAAGTACCTTTTTCTACTTTATTTATCAAATTAAGTTCATAATGGTTAACAGCTTCATTTTCGACCATTTGTGGTCTTACTTCTTCAATTTTATATAATTTTATTTCTGCATCATTACCTCTTGTTGGAAGCACTCCCTCAGCTATCTGAATTTTTTTCAATGGCTGAATGATATTAACTATATCATGTACATCGATACCATATACTATATTGGAATGCTGTATAGCTTGCATGACTATCTCAACCAATTCAGATTTATCCCTACTATCGAATTCTTCGGTTGTCATATTGAGTGTTACATAACCTTTTAACCTATCTTTACTTACTGATAGCTCTACTAATGGTTTTTTTATGCCGATTTTTATTATTTTACCAGATGCCAATGCAATTGCAGAAGTAAGAGCAGAAAAGCAGGTAAGATTAATACGGGGATATTGTAACATGATATTATTAAAATCATTCAAGTTATATCCCTTTTCGAAAACTCTCACATAATATTGTTCCTCTTCTTCTATTAACTCCAAGTATTCGTTAGAATATATCACATTACTGAACAAATTAATCCACCCCATCGTTTACTATTTTTAACCATATTATATAACTTTTTCTACATTAAAATCAATATTTGTACAAAATTAAATTAAAAAACTCCTTATGATATATCGGCAACTACTTATTAATACTTAACAGTAAATCTTTAATATTTTTTAAGATTCTATTTTTTTTCACTTATTTGTATGGAATTTCTGTAATATTTTGGTGATAGTCCTTTATATTTTTTAAATATTTTAGAAAACATAAGAGGATCATTATATCCTACCGATCTAGATATTTGTGAAATAGTCAGCCTTGTTGATTCCATTAACTCGCAAGCTTTATTTATTCTATACTCAATCAGGTATTGTTGTGGTGATGTACGTAACTGCTGTTGAAATAGAATATATAAATAACTTCTGTTAAGAGAAAGATATTTTGCAATATCTATAATAGTTATGTTTCTCGAATAATTAGCTTTTATATATATGATAGCTTCTTCCACATAGTTGTTTTTGATTTCCTTTTCATTATCTATGTTGAGACTTTCTTCTATCATCTTGCCTAACAGCAAGTATAGATATCCTAATAGATTGAAATCCTTACATACACTCAATTGGTTGCAGTTATTCAATTGCTTAAGTATCTCTTGAATGCTATCATTTTTAAAGTTGAATATTAGATTCTTATTATCCAAATTAGCTTTTTGTAGATAATCTTTTGCTTTTTGTCCATTGAATCCAACCCACATATACGACCAAGGTTTTTCTTTATCAGCTTTGTAGTATGTTATAACATTTGGACATATCAGAAAAGCATTACCCTTACTTAACTCATAGATCTTGTCACCAACCTTATATATACCTTTGCCATTAATTATAAAATGTATAAGGTAATGATCTCTAATAGCTGGTCCGTATGAGTGACTAGGCTTACACACCTCTGCTCCACTATGATAGAATATTAAATCCGTACTATATGCTTCATAATCATATTGCATAATCTTTTACCTCTTCTGAATTATTATGTTTAATCAACTATACAACATTTCACCATGTTATAAAAACATTATACCATAGAATATATGATTTAAACCAGCTATATTATTATTATAAATTATATAGGAGGTTTTATTATGCCAAAAATAACTTTTCTAGGTGCGGGAAGTACTGTATTCGCTAAAAATGTATTAGGAGATTGTATGCTGTCAGAAGCTTTGAGAGATTCCCATATAGCTCTATATGATATTGATGAAAAAAGATTAGCTGAATCAGAAACCATGTTAAAGACTTTAAATAAGAATATTAATGATGACAGAGCTGAAATTGTAAGTTATAAAAACAGAAAAGAAGCTCTTAGAGATGCCAATTATGTGGTTAATGCCATACAGGTTGGAGGATACAAACCTTGTACAGTAACTGATTTCGAGATTCCAAAAAAATATGGTCTTCGTCAAACTATAGGAGATACCCTTGGTATAGGTGGTATATTCAGAGGACTTAGAACAATACCTGTAATGTTGGATTTTGCAGAGGACATGGCAGAAGTATGCCCAAAAGCATGGCTTCTCAATTATACTAATCCAATGTCAATCCTGACATTAGCCATGTCAAGAGCGACAGATGTCAAAACAGTTGGATTATGCCACAGTGTTCAAGCCTGCGTCCCTCATTTATTAAAAGACCTTGGTATGGAAAAAGAAAATCTTCAATGGAAAATAGCAGGTATCAATCATATGGCATGGTTATTAGAAATTACTAGTAATGGTGTTGACCTTTACCCTGAAATCAAGAAGTTGGCTGCTGCTCTAGAAACACCTCATGATAACATGGTTCGTCTAGAAATCATGAAACAATTTGGATACTACGTAACAGAATCAAGTGAACATAATGCAGAATATATGCCATACTTCATTAAAGACAAATATCCTCATTTTATAGAAAAATATAATATCCCGCTAGATGAATACCCAAGAAGGTGTGTCGAGCAAATAGCCAACTGGGAAAAACAAAGGGATGAACTAACAAAAGACAATACTCTTAGCCATAAACGTTCCAATGAATATGGTTCATACATAATGGAAGCAATGGAAACCAATGTTCCTTATACTATTGGTGGTAATGTCATGAATACCGGTTTAATCCCTAACCTGCCATCCGACTGTGTAGTCGAAGTACCTTGCCTTGTTAATAGCTCCGGAGTTATCCCTTGCCATGTAGGAGAACTACCAATGCAGCTTGCAGCACTTAACAAAACCAATATAGGTGTACATCAATTGACAGTAGAAGCTGCACTTACTAGAAAAAAAGACTACATCTATTACGCAGCCATGCTTGACCCACATACTTCTAGTGAATTATCTATTGATGATATCAAGAATATGTGTGATGATTTAATTGAAGCCCACGGAGATTGGCTCCCAGAATTTAAGTAGATTAACCAAATATATTTACCTAATACCCAAATATCTATCATTATTAACAATCATACTAATATTATGTACAAATTAAACAAAAAAACTTCCAAAGTTACATGATTTTACACATTGAAATTACATCAATACATATGATAATATTATTGATAATAACTTTATACTAACAACAAGTATTACAACTTACGTCTTGTTGGTCCAATAATGATAATTATAGAGTTAATAATTTTAAAAATATACTAAGCGAGGGATACATAATGAACTTTTTTAATATTGATGGACCGTTTCAAAGAATTGGAAGTCTAGTTTTTGATATTATGGTATTAGGTCTTTTGTGGACATTTATTTCTTTACTAGGTTTCGGAGTAACTATAGGTGCTGTAACAACCGCTCTATACACAAGTGTATATTATAACCTGGTAAAAGACGAAGGATACGTGTACAAAACATTCTTCAAAGCACTCAAAAACAAATTCCTTAAATCCACACTAGTATGGTTAATACTAGCTGCACTATACACACTAATGTTTTTCAACATAACTTCTATTACTAAAGGTGTCCTTGACATACCTTGGTTATTGCCAGTTTATTTTAGCTTGACTATTGAATTATTATTTATAACTTTATATATATTCCCTCTTATGTCTACATCAAAATTGGGTATAAAGAAACTATTTAAATATTCTTTTATACTTGCTAATAAACACTTACCATCAACACTATTAGCTGTTATCATAACAGTAGCACTATTAGCTCTACTTTACATGATAAACAACGTACTACTAATAATCATCCTAGCACCTATACAATGCTACCTATTATCAAGATTGATAACAAAAAGAATATTAACCCAATACGACACAACAGTATGGTAAAAATTATAATGGATTATGCGAGACTCAACCTCTCACATAATCCATTTTTATTATTCACTCAATCTTATATTATATAACAACTAAAGATCGCCACTACAATCAGCATACCCTATATAGTGATAAAAACGACCTTTACAGCTTGTTGCCCTTCCTTTAAATCAGCTCAAGCAATCCAACATCTCCCTAATCTTCAACGACAACTCCTCAATATTAATCGGCTTATTAATAAACCCAACAATCCTATCAGTTATCCTCTTATCCATCTTTTCAAACCCAAATCCAGATAAAAATCCTACTCTAACATTCTCATTAATACCATAAAATTCATTCACCAACTCTTCTCCACTAATATTAGGCATAACAATATCCAATAAAACCAAATTAATATCACTTACGTGCTTCTTATAATACCTAAGAGCTTCAAAACCATCACCAAAAGTAATTACCTCATAACCTAACATCTCAATCATTTCCTGTAATAAATCCCTTATTATCTCCTCATCATCAACAACCAAAATCTTCTCTACACCCTTAATCAATCTTTCCTCTTCATCTACAGGTGTATACTCTTCCTCATCCAATATTGGCAATTTTATAGTGAAATCAGTTCCAACATTGATAACAGAATTAACGCTGATGCATCCTCCATGATTTTTAATTACACCAAAAGCCATAGCCAAGCCCATACCCGTTCCTTTACCAATATCTTTGGTAGTATAAAAAGGTTCAAACAAATGTTTCTTGACCTCTTCACTCATTCCAATTCCTGTATCAGAAACAATCGTAACTATAGCTGGTTTTTGTTCTTTAACATCAATTTTATCACAATCCCATTCCATGATATTATAAGTTTTGAATACAAGCTGTCCACCATTAATCAATGCATCTCTAGCATTAATCCCAATGTTCAGCAGGGTATTTTGAATCTGGCTTTCATCCCCTAATATCATATGATTTTCAGCTTCTAGAGAGGTCTCTATCCTTATTCTTTTGTCAATACTTCTTTCTAATATTTCAACTACACTGTTAATGATACTATGTAAATCTATAGGTATTAACTTATAATCAGATTCTCTTGAGAATGTTAGAAGTCTATTAACTAGCGAAGCAGAATTATTAGAACATTTTTCAATATAATCTATGTATTTTATGCATTCCTTTCTATCTGCATACTTAGTCTTGATAATAGATACAGCACCACTAATAGCCATTAATTGATTATTGAAATCATGAGCAATACCTCCAACCAATTGACCAATAGCTGATAGTTTCTCAGTCTGTCTAACCATGTTTTCCAGATTTCTCTCATTAGTTACATCCCTTATTATTAGTATAATCTGATTATTACCGAATCTATGCATTATCACTTCTAATATCTTACCTAATCGTCTAGAATACTGTTCTATCCTGCTTTGATTCTTTTTATTTTTGAGCATATCGTTTATTAGTGCTATCCAATACTTTTCATGTGTAATAATATCTTTTACTCTCAAACCTTGAATTTCATCCAATGCTAATATTTCATTTAATGAACTATTGGTTTCTATACATTTGTAGTCACAGATATTATTATCATTACCGTATTGAATTTCCAGTCTAGCATATCCATTAACCATTGTTTCAAATAATGAACGATACCTTTTTTCACTATTATATAACTCCAATTCAGATTGTTTACGTCTTTCTATGCACTGATTTATACCTACCATCCTGAAAGGTAAACCATCCTCATCTCTTTCTATTACAGAACCTGTTCCCATGTACCATTTGTAATTGCCAGTAGCATCTTTAATTCTCCATTCACAAATAAAAACTTGCTCTATATTTTCAAAATGCTTTTGCAGCTCTTTATTGATAATTTCTAAATCCTCTTCTTTTATAAGATTAAAAAAAACTGTTCCCCTATCATTGAATTTTTCACCATCATATCCTAATGATATAGCAAACATAGGGTCTATATAAAAAATGTTGTTGCTTATATCCCAATCCCATCCATATAGATTAGCACTGCTGACAGCTATCTTCATCCTTTTTTCCAGCTTATGGGAGGAATATATTTGTTCTGATATATCTTCTATCTGAACAAAGTAACCTTCTGGTAGTAATTTATTTGTTCCTAGAATATTTATTTTAACTTCTAAGAATTTTTTCTGCCTGATATTATTGTTTATCAGATTTTCTTTATTATCGTTATTAAGTTCAAATTCTACTCGAAAACTTACATCTTTACCACTCTTTAATTGTTCTAAACTACGATTAGCTATATTGAATCTATCAAATAGATTAGAACCTATTACAGTATCATGATTTTCTATCTCAAACATTTCAAGGCATATGGGATTAATGATAATCAATTCAGCTTTTGCATTATAGAGTTCAAGTCCAACAGAAGAGGCATTAAATATATTTTTTATATTTTCGTTATCATATTTATAATCCATATTCATTTTATATATATAAGCAATTATAAATAACGCTTCAGAAAAAATGAAAAAGATACGGTTAATTACATATAACGTCATATCAAAATCAAAAATCTTATATAGTACAGGACATAGAAGATTGAATATCCCCCATAGAATTAAAAAACTTCCTATTAAAAGATTATGAATTTTTTTAGATCTAAGTAGCCGAAAACCTATATATGATAATAGGACTCCTATATATATATTCAAAATAATCGAAAAATCTCTATGAATTAATTTAGTAACAATAATAACCCCAATGACAAATATAAAAAACCACAACCATATTTTCCTTCCCTTTATAGTTATAAATACTTCTGTGCTCAGTATAAGCAGAATATAACTAATATCCAGAAATAATAACCCTATGAGAGTACGGTCTTGTATGGCTAACTCTTCAAAAACAAAACCCAAAGCTAAAAATATGATGAAAACAATTATTCCTTTAATATAATAAACTAGATATTTATCTTTTCTACCAATCTTCATATATATACAAATAAAAATTAATAGCCATGCTAAGCTTGTAACAATACTATAAATATTTACCACTCTTATTACGTCCATTAGAAACACCTCAATCAATAAATTATAAATATCTATACCCTATAAACTTATTAACATTTTATTAGATTATTTTGTATACAAAACTTTATATTTAATTTAATCTTTCCTTTCTTTGCAAAATCTACTGTGACAGATTTTTTGTTAAGATTTATAACTATACCTTTACCGAATTTCTTATGGTCTATAATACTTCCAACTTCAATTTTAGTAGAAAAATAGTCGTAAATCTCATCCAAGAATCTTGACTGGACAGCTGGTTCGTCATATCTGTTGTTAATGTAAGATATGTATAGATGTTCTTTGGCTCTTGTCATACCTACATAGAACAATCTTCTCTCCTCTTCTATATCTTTGTCTCTATTGGATTTTTCGTGAGGTATCAGCCCTTCAACAGCACCGATAATCCAGACAATACCAAATTCCAATCCCTTGGAACTATGCATGGTTGTCAATGTGACAGAGTCTTTATAAACATTATTATTGCTTTCCTCCATCAACTGTCTATATTCTTCAATATGATTGAACCATTCATCTATCGTTTCAAAATTCTTGGTACTTTCCCCAATTTCATTCAAGATTTCAGTTAATCCTTCAATCCCTATTTTCCTGTATGTGGCGTAGTTCTCCAAATAACCATCATAGCCTATTTCTTTCCTAATATATTTTATTATATCATAAGGTCTATTCTTTTTGATTACCTGTAATTGATATTGTAATTCGTCCAGCCTGTTAGTCATCCACTCTTTTTCCTGAGAATGTTTATACAGTCCTTCCCACATGTTATCAGAATATTTTTTTGATATCTCAAGAACAGCTTTACTTATGTATCTTTTTGGTTTGTTGATTATTCTTATTAACGCCTCTTTGTCTTTTATGTCCAATGCAAGTTTCATATATGAAATCATATCTTTTGCAACCCAATGGTCATATATGATAGCTGCTTTATCCCTTACTATGAAGGGTATATTCATATCAAGAAACATATCAATTATCGCTCTAGCTTGAATATTGGTTCTATAGATTATTGCAATCTCCGATAATGGTATATTCTTATCTCTGCTAAGTTCCATTATATTATCAGCGACTGTCTTTGCTTCATCCCCTATATCTTTTGTTTCTATGACACTGGGCTGTTTACCGTCATTATTACTGGTTATCATATTTTTGATGTATCTCTTATGATTGTTCTTTATTACGCTTCTACTTACTTTTACTATGTTTTTAGTGGAACGATAATTATTATTAAGAATTATTTTCTTTGTATCTGCAAATTCTTCAGGAAAGTTTAATAAAAATTCTGGTTTGGCTCCCCTGAAACTGTATATGGATTGATCGTCGTCCCCAACAATAAACAGATTATTATTTGGCTTAGCCAATAGTTTTATTGTCTCGTATTGTACTCTATTTATGTCCTGGAATTCGTCTATAAGTATGTACCTGAATCTTGATTGCCAAGAACTTAATATTTTACTATTTCTACTTAAGAGGTTATAGCATTTGATTAACATATCATCAAAATCAATTGATCTCTTCTCTCTTTTATAAGCCTCATAGAGACTATATATCTTGTAGAAATCTTCGTTAGAACAAGATACAGCATTATAATATTTAACATTGATCAATTCATTCTTTATTAAAGATATTTCCGTAGTTACCTGATTGATGAATTCGTTTTCATCTTCATATTCAATTTTTAGCTGTCTAACAATTTCTTTGAATACATCTAATTTTTTATTCTCCATTATTATCTGACTTACATTCAAGTCATAATAGCTTTTTAGAATACGAAAAAATACAGAATGAAATGTACCAAAAAGAACTTTTTTATTATTATTACTATCAGATAAATTCTCAAATCTATTTTGCATAGTGATCGCAGCAGCTTTTGTAAATGTAATTACTAAAATATTGCTTGGATCTACTTTTAATTCTTCTATCAGATTAATTACTCTATGAGTTATAACCATAGTCTTTCCAGACCCAGGTCCAGCTAAAACCATCATAGGACCTTCATTATGAGTTACTGCCTGCTTTTGACTATTATTCAATTCGTGCCCCATCAACATTCCTCCTTGGTCTTACTAATTATACCATATATAGTAATTATATAAAGTTATGTGACAAAATTTTTGTTATAAAGATTTCATTAATCTCCAAACAATTATTGATAGGTATTAAAAAAGTAAAGGTATCTTTTCCTACTACCTTTACTTATCTTGTTTATCTATACATATTTTAATTTTATACTAATTCAAGTTTATCATTGGATAATCATATCACTAGATACCCTTAGTTATTTTTGTACCATTTTTATCAACTGTAACAAAATATGAAACATTTTTCCATAGAATCTTGAAAGACACCTTGTCCCAACCTTTCGGCATAGTATAAGAGGTTGACATAGGTATCTCATCTTCATTAATTAATGCATTATCAATACCAGCTATAGTATGGATTATGAATTGATACATACAACCACAATTGGCAATGTGAATACCATCTTTTGCACCATTCCTATTACTGTCAAAATCTAAGCTTAATGAATATTGAAGAAACTTGTTAACATGTTCTTCTTTGCCTATCCATCCAGCTACTATAGCATGATTTATAGGTGATAAAGATGAGTCATGGGTAGTAATTGGTTCATAATGTTCATAAGTATTTTTGATCTGCTCTATTGTGAAATCAGTTTTAAATAACATGGCAAGAGATAAAGAATCTGCCTGTTTAAGAACCTTTGAGCGATATAGTTTTTCATGAGTCATATACATACCAAAAGGATTTTTTCTATCTTTCCAAAGATTATCAATATCCACATCAGCGTAATTATCAAAGTTTTCACTTTGAGGTATATACTGAACCTTTTCGTAGTCAGGTAATATTAATTTTTCAGCGACTTTCTTGAATTCTAATAGCTCTTTATTGTCTAATTTAACTTTATCACAAAGCTTTACATATGCAATCTTATCTGTTTCATTTAACAATTGAATTACATAGCATGCAGTTTCCAAATTAAATTTTACTAGACGATTGGTAAAAGTATTATTGCAGTTGAATGCCGTATATTCATCAGGACCCATGACATTGAACAGATTATAATTTCCATCTTTATCTACATCTACTCTATCAAGCCAAAATCTCGCTGTTTCTACTATGATCTCTGCCCCATAGTTCTTTATGAACTCTATATCATCAGTCGCCTTATAGTAGTGCCAAATTCCATATACAATATCAGCTGTTATATGAATCTCATTATCTGCATATTCCCATAATGAGCATTGTTCTGTTCCTGTTGTAGCAGATTGCCAAGGATATCTCGCACCCTTGCAATTATAGCTCCTTGCATTTTCTTTTGCACCTTCTAACGTATTATAACGATACATCAAGAGATTTTTTGCTATATTTGGATTGGTGTATATATAGAATGGTAGCATAAAGATTTCACTGTCCCAAAAATATCGTCCATAATATGCTTCACCAGCAAAACCTTTTGCACAGATTGATGAGCGGTATTCACTTTCCTCTTTACATCTCAATAGATGGTATATAGAAAATCTAATTCCAAGCTGGTCATGATCATTCCCTTCAATTACAACATCACTTCTATCCCATAGTTTTTCCCAGACTTGACTATTTTCTTTATAAAGCTCATCATAGCTTTTTACTAACTCGCCTTCTATGCCTATTTCTTCATTATCCATGTCTGTGAAAGAAAAGCTTTTTTTAATAAATGTAATCTCTTCATTTTCCTTAAGGTCATACTGAACATTGAATTTATTGTCTATTATATTAACCTGTTCTTTATCACAAGCGAGATAAGATGATTGAGTAATAGTATTACCCATATCACTTTTACTGACTACAGTGATACTGTCATCATTAGTAGTTGTACTTATTTCCATGAAATGATTAAATCCATTGGTTGTAACATTTGTATCAATACCAGATGTAATTTCAATGTTGGCATCTCTGTTTTCTGCTTTATAGGTAATCTTTTGTACAAATAAATGTTTGTTCTTTTTACTTGGAAAACGTTCGTATTTAGCTTTTATAGTACTTCCACTTTTAGTATTAAAAGTAAAAGTTCTAGTTAAACAGCCATTTTTTAGATTAAGTACCATACTGAAATCAGATATATCACATCTGTTCATAGATAGCTTTTCACCATCAGCCAACAAATTGAAATCCATAAAATATGGCAGATTAATTATAACCTCATTAAGCTGTGGATTATTTCCCATGATTGTTGGAATATATGTACCCCATTTTGTAATTGCACATCTTTGTTTTTCAGTTGTTACGCTCTTGAATTCTCTTGTGTAGATTTCACCTTGTTCCTCTCCATCAATACCTTCTTCAAATGTAGCTCGTAAAAATTGATAACCATTACCTTGACAAAAAGCACCTTCAAAATGTTTATTGTAATCCATATCAAAAGTATTTCTGTATATTCTAAAATTCTTTTCCATAATAAATTCTCCCTAAATCTAATACTCTTATTTTCTTTAGTATACATAGTATTGGTTATAATTTTAATAGGCTACTTTTTCTTTTCATTGTTCTATTTTTACTTAATTTTTGTATAGGAATTTGCAAAATTTTATGTTGTTCTATTTTTACCTGGTTTGTATCATTTTTACCATACAACCATTTTTCTTCATAAAAAGAAAACCCTAATTCCATAGTAGGAAGCGGGTTTTTACTAACTTTCTTTTTATGTAAATACAACATCTATGTCTTCAACAATTCCACCATCTATTAATCCATCAGTTATCATATCTCTTAAGATGGACATACTCTTTTCATGTGTCAGACCTTTCCTATAAGGTCTTTCTTCCATCAAAGCTTGATATATATCAAGACACATGATTAGCCTAGAATTAAAATCCAGTTTATCACCGGTTAAGCCGAAGGGGTACCCAGAACCATCTAATTTTTCATGATGATTACATGCCCATTCGGTTATATCCTTAAATTCATCTATATTGGATAAGCTTATTCTACTGTAATATGTATGCTGTTTGATTAAATAGAACTCAGTTTCATCTAATTCGCCATTCTTGTCTATTATATCATTACTTATAGCTAATTTACCCAAATCGTGTAAATTAGCCGCTATTTTCAATTTTAATATCTCTATATTATCCTTTTTATAGTATTTCCCCATAGTTTCAGCTTTTGCAGCCAATCCTTGGGAATGTCTTAATGTAAAGGCTGATTTATTATCAATAACTAAGGAGAATATCTTGGTTACCTGCTCTAATTCTTCCCATGACATAGTCATATTAATATTAGGTATGGTTCTAGTTATCCCATTGTAAATAAAATCATCATTAAGATCCAGCCAGAAACTTGTTTTATCGCTGACTTCTAGGAAAGTATCAACTATTATAGGTGAAAACAGTTTACCAGATTGTTCTTTTACATACTTATTTATTTTACATATCTTAGGATAATCAGTATTATTAAGATTAAATACATTATCTAAACGATCTCCAAAGAATATTAATTGAGACATTAATGGTATTTCATCCTTTTCCTTTGCAAAAAAACCTTTTCCATTGTATGTTTCATGGTGGTATTTAATCACATTAGTGACATCTGTCAAGAAAGGATAGTCTGCAACGTTTTCTTCACCTATTATACAGTGTTCCTTTACATTTTCCAGAACAAGTTTTCTCTTGCTGGTCTTAGTAGTAGCGGCTTCCTTTAACATATATTCAGTTACTCCATTGTCATGAAGTACACAGCAGGCTACCAAATCAAACCTTTCTTTTTCATCCATGTTAAGTTGTTTGCCCAAAGTATTAGCTATATATGCTACTCTTTTTGAATGGTTAGAACTAACACCTAATATATCCATTTCTACAAAATCCAATGTATAAGATAATGATAGTAAAAGTTTATTTAAGTTTATTTCCATGATTAAAACCTCTCTGTTTGCTATGTTAGTTATTAAATATGAGTTTATATTGAGTTTAGTCGTTTAATTAGAGACAATAATCTATTGTACATTATATCAATTAATCTTTTTATAGTTTTGCTGCATTCATTAGCATAGGTACTACTTGTTTTTTCCTGGAGAATACGTTAGGTAAGAATATACTAACATCTTCCTTATCCATCTTGAAGGCGTTTTCAGCTATCCATCTTTCTTTTCCTACAGCAAGAATTTCAGTACCTCCTACAACAATATCAGTAATCATCAATACTGCAAGATCAATATTTTCTACTTCACACATTTTGTTCATCTCACCTGATATATCATTGAATATAGTATAGAATCCTGCAAAGTCACCAGTGTTAATCTGTGATATCATGACCTTGTATTTACCGAACATGAATTTCTTCATATCATTGCTAATAATATTTTCTGGAGTTTCTTCGCTTAATGAAGAACCTGCTGTTATTAGTTTCATTCCATATTTATTAAGGTCCACACCTGCTATCTTACTTAATTTTTCGCCTATTCTTCTATCTTCTTTAGTGCTTGTTGGAGATTTAAATAATAATGTATCAGATATTATTGCACTCAACATAATACCTGCCATTTCTTTTGTTATGGTAATATTGTTTTCTTCATACATCTTAGCAACTATAGTACAAGTGCATCCTAATGGTTCAATCCTAAAATACAGTGGTGCCATTGTTTGAACATTAGCTACTCTATGATGATCGATAACTTCAACAATCTCAGTTTCTTCAATACCTTCTATTGATTGACTCTTTTCATTATGATCCATCAATATTGCTTTTTTCCTGTTAATGTCTATCAAGTTACTTTTTGAAATCATACCTTTTATGAATCCATATTCATCAACAACAGGGAATCGCATATGTCTTGAAGTCAACATATTGTTTTTGACATCATCTATGGTTTCATAGGTAACAAAATACTCTAGTGCTTCTTTTTTTACCATAGTCTTTATAGGTACGCTGTATCCGATTAATTTTACTATTTCATAGACACTGTATTCAGTAGTCAGTATAATTCCTTCATATGATTTTGCACCGTTGATTATATCATTTTCATTATAATTTCCTAATATCATACAACAATTGTTGGTTTCATATTCATTAATTATATCAGTTTTACGATCAGCTATAACGATATCGTCTTGAGTCAACTCTATGTCCCCAGTTAAATCAGATGCTAGATAAACATTTCCCCTAATAGTATTGTGTTGATATTCTCCCATCAAAATCTTCGCTTTTAGTTCTGTCATTATATTTTTAAATGGGGTATTCAAATCTTTTAGGACTGTTTTACTAGTCATCTCCAAGTATGGAGGTACTATATCAGAGATGGACACTATACCTATTAATCTTTCATTTTCGTCTACTACAGGAATTGAACGTCCTATTTTACTTATGATCTTTTCCAATGTTTGTTTAACGGTATCTGTTTCATGAGCAACCACGATCTTTGGTAGATTAAGGTCTGAAACTTGGGGATTAAGACCTTTTAACAGCATAGGCTGATCTACATTAAAATAATTGAGAGCAAAAGCAGTTTCCTTATTGATTGCTCCTAATCTAGCGGCTATGTAGTTATTATAACCTAATTGTTTTTTTAGATTTTCATATGCTATAGTTGAACATATGGAATCCGTATCTGGATTTTTATGACCAAATATATATATTTTATTCATTTCATCACTTCTTTCTACTATATTTAAGCTATTTTTCGTCTGTCAAAGCATAAGCAGAAAAAGCTTTATAGGCTTATCGTTAGATTAATTCTACCAAAATAGTCCATCATGTGCAATTATAATAATTAATTATATACAATAATTTGTTATATAATAGAAATATAGCCCTATTAATGATTAAATTTATTGGAAAACTTGTATATATTTGTTATAATGTACTTAAGTTAATATTTCGGGGGTGAGGTTTTGACAAAGTATACCGTAAAACAAATTAATACAGTAGATGCTACTGAAGGAATGGTTTTAGCTGAGGACGTTATATATTCAAATGGGTTATTATTGTTTCCAAAAGATACTACACTTACAGATAGACATATTCTAAAGTTATCTCTTTATGACATTAGATATGTATATATAAAAGATTTTATCGAAGACCCTATCTATACAAAGTCCCCCATAAAACGGGAACTTACACCACAGCAGATTAGAACCAAACAGAATTTCATCAAATTCAGTAAAGATTATGAAATACAGGAAACCAAAGTTAGAGACAATCTTAATCAAATTAGCGATGGTAAGGGTGTTAAGATTACTGATTTGTTTTCAATAAGTTCAAATCTAGTAAAAGATCTTGGAACTCAAAGTGATTTGTTCAGTCATTTATGCCATCTAAAAACTTCTGATGATTCTACATATACCCATTGTCTTAATGTTTCTATGTTATGTAATATATTTGCGCATTGGCTTCATTTTGACGATTCAGAGATAGAAGCTCTAACTGTAGCTGGACTTCTACATGATATAGGTAAGATGAAAATAGATCCTAAGATTCTTAATAAACCTGGTAAATTGACCCCAGAAGAATTTGAATTGGTTAAACAGCATCCAAAGATAGGATACGATATGGTTAAAGATGTAGATATGGATGAAGGCATCAAGCAGGCTATTCTACTTCATCATGAAAAAATGAATGGTTCAGGTTATCCATTTGGATTGAACTGGGACAAAATTCATCCTTATGCCAAGATTGTTTCCATAGTAGATATATATGATGCTATGACATCAGAACGTACTTATCATCAACGCTATTCTCCTTTTAAAGTTATTAAAATATTCGAAGAAGAATGTTACGGTATTCTTGATACTCATTACATGTACACATTTTTAGAGCATATCGCTCATAATTATATTGGAAGTATTGCAAGGTTATCTACAGGTGAAGAATGTGAAATCAAATTTATCCACAAAAAATCACCTTCAAGACCTATAGTTCAGGTTGATAATATTTTATTGGATTTGGAACAAGAGAATAATATTTTCATTGAAGAAATACTGTAAGAGTAATCATTTCATATTTATATTTACTTTGTTATTTGATTCCAAGAGATAGATTTTGTCTAACTGGCAAACTCTATCTCTTTCTGTTTTCTTAAATATCATGTTTCTGCTCTTTTATTTCTATATTGAAGAGGAGTTATTCCATATCTTTTCTTGAATAATGTTATATAATATGTTGAATTATCATATCCGCTCATTATAGCTATTTTGTGCACGGAAATGTTAGAATTCAATAGCAATCTCTTTGAATAATTGAGTTTACATTCATTAATATATTGCACAGGAGTTGTTCCTAAATGCTCTTTGAAAAGCTTATATATGGACCTCTCACTTATAGACAATTCTTTACTCATTATTTTGACTGTGAAACAATTATTTAAGTTACTATGTATGTAACTTAGTATAACCAATAAATCTTCGTCCGTTACTTGTTCATCATTAGTATATAGATTGGAATTGTTTTCATGATATAATCCATAAAGTATCTCCATTAGCTTTGAAGAAAAATAATAACTTGAATACTGCCTGTTAAGCAATGATTCTTTGTATATATCCTCAAATATTCTCCTGTAATTTCCCTGATTAGGTTTGTTATATATTGTTTTTATATTATCTACAAAAGGGTCAGTGATGATTCTATCCATTATTATACTCTGTAGATCTTTTTTACCATTGTCATCATTACTTTCTTTTTTTAATGGTTGGAAGGTAAAGCAAAGTAGTATACTTTCGTAAGGCATGAAAGATTGATTATGCTGATCAGGTTTTCTAAAAACTATTGTATCCCCCACTATCTTATATTCTTTATTATCCAAAATCATTTTACAATTACTATCATCCAAGAAATACACCAACTCATAGGATTTGGTTATCCTTTTTTCAAAAGCATGATTTGGTTGAAACTTTCTTCTATGTTGAGTGTAGTTAGCAGATATTAGATAAGGTATGAAATCAAACATTTCTTCCACCTCTTTGCATAATATTTAAGTTTTTATTCACTTATGTTTATTGTCTATCCAAGTATATATGATTATTATATAAGTGTAATGTATAATTGTAAAGTTTTAGTAAGGAGGAATAATATGAGAAAACCTAATATTGTTTACATACTAGCTGATGATATGGGTTATGGTGATGTATCATACCTTAATGAAAGAGCTGCTTTCAAAACACCTAATTTTGACAAGATGTGTGAAGAGGGAATCTATTTTACTGATGCCCATGCTGCTTCATCTGTATGCACACCCTCAAGATATAGTATTTTGACAGGTAGATATTGTTGGAGAAGTCCTTTAAAAGAAGGAGTGTTATTTGGCTATGACAAGCCCCTTCTTGAATCCAATCGTCCAACTATAGCCTCTTATCTACAATCAAAAGGTTATAAAACAGCTTGTATCGGAAAATGGCATCTAGGATTGGAATGGACCTATAAGGATTCTAAGAATAAAGAAAGTATTGATTATACAATGCCTTTAAAAGATACTCCTGTCAATCATGGTTTTGATTATTTTTATGGTATTGCAGGATCGTTAGATATGGCTCCTTATGTCTATGTTGAAAATATGAATATTACAGCATTGCCTGATAGGGAAGAAGGTTGTACAACTATACAAGAAACCTGTAAAATGAATCAAGCCTATAATAAGAAATTCTTTAGGAAAGGTCCAACTGGTGCAGATTTTGTGCATGAGGAAGTATTACCTAATTTTACTAATCGAGTTCTAGGTAAACTGGAAGAATACAAAGACGACCCTTTCTTCATATATTTCCCACTTAATGCACCTCATACCCCTATTCTACCTTCAAAAGAGTTTCAAGGAAAATCTGGTACCAATGAGTATGGTGATTTTGTTCTTATGTGTGATGATGTAGTTGGAAAGATTAATACCAAGTTACAGGAACTAGGTATAGCTGATAATACAATTGTTATTTTTACTAGTGATAATGGTTGTTCACTTGCGGCAGATTATAAGGAGTTAGCCCAATATGGTCATAACCCAAGTTATATCTATCGTGGAACAAAAGCTGATATTTATGAAGGCGGTCATCGTATCCCCCTTATAGTTAAATGGCCTGATACCATTCGTCCAAATATACAATGTAATGAACCTGTTTGCTTAATTGATTTTTTTGCTACTATTTCAGATATATTTGGTGATTCTATGGAAGGTAATATTGCAGAAGATAGTGTAAGTAATCTTCCTATATGGAAAGAACAAAATGAATTACCAGTTAGAGAAGCAATGGTTCATCATTCTATCAATGGTTCCTTTTCTATTAGAAAAGGCAAATGGAAATTAGAGATGTGTCCTGACTCTGGTGGATGGAGTGACCCTAAACCAGGTACTACAGATGACAGTTATCCTCCAATACAACTATATAATCTTGAGGAAGATGTCAGGGAAAGATTCAACGTGTATGATGAACATGAGGATATAGTAAATGAGTTAAAGAATCTATTAATACAATATATTGAAGACGGAAGAAGTACTGAAGGCAAGCTTCAGGAGAATGATGGAGAAAAACACTGGAAACAGATTAAGTGGGTTGATTAACCCACTTTTTTAACTGATTGTATAATTCATTTTAAGAGTATATTAAGATTTCTAGGTAGAGCGGCAAGATAATCAGACATATTCAATACTTTTATTTTTCGTTTCATTCTTCTTGACAATTCTTCAATGGGTTTACCTTCAAGTAATAAACTAGTCTCTTCCTCAGTGAATTCTATAGGCTTGATTTTATTATCGTCTATATATCTTTTGTTTACAGGACATACATCCTGACATCTTGAACATCCATATATGCTATTATGGGAAGATTTGTCCACCCACTCTGGAAAATCCCATTTTGAATCAACTTCGTTGTAATAGGTAAGACATCTTTCAGTTTTAATCAAAAATCTATCTTCCACAATTGCTCCCGTTGGACAATTATCCAAACAATCTCTACAGCCTTTACAGATATCCATTTGAAACATTTCATGCCAAATATCATCTTCACAAGGGATATTTGAATAAAAAGGTACAAGATTAATGAAACTACCTAAACCTTCCACATAGCATAGATTATTTCTACCATATGTACCCAATCCACTTCTTGCAGCTAATAGATTTCTAGGTAATCTTGGGGCATATTTTATTTGATAACCCAAAGATTTCAGAAAATCATTCAAATAATTTTCTATTCTAAGTGGCGCAGTGGTCATATCCATATATGTGGAAGGAAGCTTTAACGGTACTTTCTCACCTTGCCAATTGAAGTTAACTGTTACTGTGGCGGGACTTGGTGATGCAACTATGATAATTGAACGAATGGTAAAATCAAGATTAGGTAAATTAATATCCTGAAAACCATTAACAATATTTTTTTGGAACTTGTCCAATAATCCACTATTCATAGTATTTCTTGAGTCTTGTTCAATCCGCTTTAAATTCCTGGCAGGAAATACTTTTGCTCTATCTCCATGTTTTTTTACCTCTTTTTCAATTAATCCAACCATCACCAATCCCCCCACTCTTATCCCTCATGGATCAAGTGTTAAAAATTATCTCTGACTCTAATGTTTAAGAATAAATTCTGGTGCACGTTCAGCACTTATACGAATCGTCTCTATATCATCAATTGATTTATACTTTATATATACAATCATATCTTTGACATCATCATATCTTTCACTGATGTTAACTCTACTATTTAAAATTTGCTGTATTTTACCTTTGTCTTTAATATATATATAATTATACTCCCCAGTACGATTAAATATATCTTCTTCATCTTCATATCTATATGAAGTTGTTATCGCCATTTCACTGACATCTTCTGGTAAAATCACAATATTTTCGTAATATCCTTTTTCTTTTAACCAGGATATTAAGTTAGTATAATTACTTTTTAGTTGTACATCTAATGTAATATTACGCCCTTTTTTACTGGTTCCATAAAAATTTATTTTTGCTAGATTAATACTTTCTTTCATGTTTTCATAGGATTCATCTATTATTTCTTGCTTAGTTATGGATATAAATTCTTTTAATTCTTGTGGATCTTTTATTACAATATTCTCCTTACAACTGTCTGGATAAATATTGGCATTATATATATTTTCTTCATCATTTGTTAATAGAGCATAATGATTTTCCTTAAATTCTATTGATTCAAATACTGCTTTGTAATACTGGTCATACTTCTCTTCTTTATCTATTGAATATGTTCTTTTAATACTTTTACCATTTTTTAATCTATATGCAATATTTACCTGATCACCTTCTGCTGGTCGTTCTTTAATTATTTCAGTATGAAGGGCTATAATAAAATTTATCATTTCTTCAGTATCATACTCAGAGTAATAAGAATTCCAGAAAAATCTATGGCTATACCCACTATTAAAATCAATACTTTCAACATCATCTGCTTTTGGAACTTTTTTTTCATAACCTAATAAATCAAACTTAAAACCCATTACTGCAATTATGATAACCAAACTATATATAAGAAGTCCTTTATATTTGTTAAATACATTAATTTGTTTTTGTAGTAACATCTCGGATAGAAAATATCCTATTACAGCTCCTACTAACCCACCTATCAGGAATCTAAGTAATGATTCATCATCTCGGTACCAGTAGCAAAAAACAACTCCTGCTCCAAGCATAAAACAAAAAGTCACACCATATTTGAATATTACTTTAAATATATTAAAACATATGATGCTTGAAACATTCTCCAGGTTTCTTCGCTTATATAAATATAGAGCAAAGGGGTAGAAAATTATAATATATATTATATAAGCAACAATGCTCATATTCATCACAACACTCATATTGCTCATATTGTTGATTATCAATGGACACAAGTAATTAGCTTGTGAATAATAACTATCGGAAAATCCATAAACAACAATATTCAGGAAATATAAAACCATAATTATTAACCCTACTGGAAGTAATAAAAATATGTAAGAAAATACCAGTTGCCATATAGACCCGCCTACTATAACCCCTATGAATGAACTAATTATAAAAATAGCTGATGATAATATAGAGGCTTTTAAAAACCAACTTAGATAAAACATATTACTAGTAGGACATCCCACAATTGTATTTATTATTATCATCAATACTGTATTAAATAGTAATGGTACCAATAAGAGTATTAATCCTACTAGAATATGGCTATTAAATATTTGTACCCTAGTATATGGATAGCTGTGTATTATAGTATATGAACGCACTACTTGTAAGTAGCGAAATAATAGTATGGCCACTAACACAGGTAGCGTGAGAAGCATTACATTAATAAAAAAGTTATCGAATTCAAAAATGTTCATCATATAATTTGTATTATAATTTCCATCTGAATAACTTAGCATTGAAGGTAATGTCATCATACAAAAGAGAACTATTGTATAAACAATACCAAACCATCCATAGGCTCTCAAATCATTACAGAACCATGTTTTACTAAAGTATGATGTCTTTGATTTCATAACCCACACCTCCCATTTCATATATGAATATTTCTTCTAATGTAAGAGGTAGAATGTCTAATATTGCTGGATTGCTTTGTTCTATTATACTGATAGTTTTTTCTCTGTTACCTTTTAATATATATAAGAAAATACTCCCTCTATTTTCTTTATGCAATATTTTAGTACCATCTAATATGCTCTTATCAAATTCACCCTTAAATGCTACTTGTATTTTATACACATCTGATTTTAGATCATCCAATTCCCTTTCAATCAGCAATTTCCCTTGATGCATTATACCAACAGTATCACATATATCCTCTAATTCTCTTAGATTATGTGAAGATACCAAAACAGTCATTTGTCTTTCTGCCACATCTTGTACTACTAGATTCCATACTTTCTTTCTCATTACAGGGTCTAATCCGTCTACAGGTTCATCCAGTATCATTACTTCTGGCATATAGGATATACACAGCCAAAATGCTACTTGTTTTTTCATACCTTTAGATAGTTTGTTAATTTTCATGTTTTCATCTATCATGAAAACATCTTTTAGTTTTTCGTACCTTTCTTCATTCCATGTACTAAAAACTTCTCTATAGAATCTAGCCATTTTTTTGATAGTATACTGAGGAAAGAAATATAATTCGTCAGGGACATAAGCTATTTTTTCTTTTATTTCATTATTTTCATAAACAAAATTTCCATCTATCTTGATTTGTCCATCATCCTGTTGATATACTCCAGTTAAGTGTTTTATTAGTGTTGTTTTACCAGCACCATTTGGTCCAACTAGCCCATAAATTGAACCCTTTTTTATATGTAGAGATATATCAGCTAATGCTTTGGTACCTTCAAAATTTTTGCTTAAGTGTTCAACATTAATCATTCTATACCTCCCTTATCTATTTTTTTTCTATAGACATCTTCAATTATTTGTTTTATAAATTCTTTTGATATGCCCACATAGTTGGCTTCTTTTACTAGTTCAGTTATTTTTTTCAATAGTTCAACACTATTTTTTACCCCTGATTTATCATCTACTGGCATGACAAAGTTACCCCTTCCTCTTGCTGAGTAAATATAACCTAAATTCTCTAATTCTTTATATGCTTTTTGAATTGTATTAGGATTAATTGTTAACTGGCTTGCAAGCTCCCTAACAGATGGAAGCTTTTCATCTGGTTGTAGTATTCCTGAGAATATTAATTCTTTTATATTGTTTACTAATTGTTCGTATATTGGTTCTCTACTTCTTAAGTCAATGTGAATCAATAGCACACCTCCTTAGTGTATTAACTGTATTACATTATATAGTACAGTTGGTACAGTGTCAAGATATTTTTAGTATTGTTCTGATTTTATTGATGATATGTATGCAAAAAAAATGAACCGCCTATGAGTTTTAAAAAAATCTTAGGTAGTTCATTTTGTATTGTTTATTCTTAGACTATCTTATTTAACGTTTCTGTGAAATAGTGGTATACTAACCTTTAATAGAAAGCAGTTTCTGCTTTAATTCATTTTCAATACGATTCAATTCTATCTCTGCTTCTTTTCTCTTTTGACGACCTTCATTCTGAATATGCATTACCTCATCAAGGGTTGAAATCAAAGATTGATTGGTAGTGCGTAGAGTTTCAATATCTACAATTCCTCGTTCAGATTCCTTTGCAGTCTCAATGGTTGCCATCTTAAGTGTTTCGGCATTTTTCCTTAATAATTCATTAGTCATGTCGGTAACTTTCCTTTGAGCTTCTGCTGCCTGACCGGAATGTGCAACACCAAGAGCAAGTACCATCTGACTTTTCCATAGTGGAATTGTATTTACTATAGTAGATTGGATTTTCTCAGCCATAAGAGTATCATTTCCTTGCACCAACCTAATCTGTGGAGCCATCTGAATGGAAATCATTCTGGTTAATTCCAGATCATGTATTTTCTTTTCAAAACGATTACACATTGACATCATATCGTTTACCGCCTGTGCATCCTCTGGAAGTCCGCTTTTAGATGATTTTTCAACTAAAGCTGAAAGTTCTTCTGACTGAACCTTAGCAAGTTTTTTCTTACCAGCCAGTATATACATAGACAACTCTTTGAAATATGTTTTATTCATCTCGTACATTTTATCCAACATTGCTACATCTTTTAATAACTGAATCTGATGACTTTCAAGTGTACGACAGATTTTATTAACATTTACTTCTGCTTTATTATATTTTACTTTCATTGCATTTATTTTATTGGAAGACTTTTTAAATATCCCAAATAGACCTTTTTGTTCATCTGTGTCAAAGCTTTTTAATTCCAAAACAACACCTGAAAGCATTTCTCCTACTTCTCCCAAATCCTTTGTTTTAACATTATTAAGCGCTGTTTCAGAGAAATCTGCAATCTTTTTTTGAGCTCCTGCACCATATTGGAGAATGAGATTGGTTTTGCCTAATTCAATCTTTTCAGAGAATTCTTCAACCATTTTTTGTTCTTCTTTTGTCAACATAGTTTCATCAAATGCAGGATTTTCTTTAATTACCTGCTCAGATTCCTGCAACATCATATCTTGCATATTATTTTCCTTCTCTACAGTCTCATCAAATAAAGCATCAAAAGTTAAAGTTGGTTCTTGATTACTCATTTTTCATCCTCCTAATTAATTAAAAATCTTTTTCAGTTAACCCTTCTTGTTTTAGCATAGTGTTTAATACTGATATATCCGTTGCTACATCCATTGCTACATCTTGAAATAAACTATCCAATAAATTCTCAAAAGCTAAATTAATAGTATCCAGTGTATTTTCAATTTCCATTTTTGCTGAGCAAATATTTTCACCTTGTGACGACTGCATATCCAATTCCTTATAAGCATTCAATAATTTCGCCGTAGTAGGAAGATAATAATCCATAAATTTTTGAATATCCGAAAGCTTTTCTGGATGGCTTTCAACATAATTGAAAATTTTACTTGTTACATTTTCCAACTGATACAATTTTTTAGTGATTTCTATTCCTGAAATAACATCATTTGCTTCTCTAATCTGTCTGATATATAATTTACCTTCTTCTATTGACTTTTTAAGTTCAGAATCTTTAATTTCGTCGTTATTTGTTTCTTTTGTTTTCTGTCTAGGCTGTTGTTCTTCCTCTAACTTTTCAGCTTTCATTTTTTCTTGAAGTTTAAGGTACTGATCATAACTTTCGTTATTAAGCATAAAGCAAGTTTTTTGATCATCCAGATGTCCTTCTGGAAACATACCTAAAGAAATCATTCTACGCAAATCTTTTATAATAAACCTTTTCTTTAGTCCAGTATAATTAGATAATTCCTTAATCATACAATAATTTTTATCTTTTGTATACTTGATATACTTTTTAAAACGTTTTAATCTCTTTCTTATTGATCCACCTTTTCCTGTCAATAACATACTAACTATAAATAATGGTGCTAATCCTTTTAAAATGGTAAAATAAAGGCTATTATCCAAAGTATAGCCAAGTATAGCCATTACAATGATAGCAATTCCAAACAATCCAAGTCCGATACTGCCAAATACAGTAAATAATATTCCAGATATTCTTCCAACCGGCTTTACAAATTGCATATGATCAGTGACATTCTTATTGTCATAAACTTGGTTTTCTTCATGGGGTGGTTTATTTGAATGGTGGTTATACCTATAATGCTTGTCCTTGTATCGTTCATTATATATGTCCTTATTATCCCATTGCTTTCGATTCTTGCTATTATTATGATTGTATCCTATAGAACTTTTAATATCATCTAAAGTATTGTTTATGGTATTTCCAATATCTTTATTTAATTGATTAAAATCTCTAGTGTTGACTGCTTTTTTAACACTATCCTTGATTTCATTTCCGATGCTTGAGAAGTTCCTTTTATCCATAGTTTGCCTCCTCATTAGATACTTGCAAAATCTTCTTTTCTATTATATCGTATTACTATGTAATTTTCAAACAATCTATATATAAGATTATAATTATTGCTCGTCTACATTATGATTAAGTAAAGGTATCATATCATAATTACCTTCTAATACATATAATGAAGGATATGTGAATTGAATATTATGGAATCTCCAAGTATCATTTTCTTTTACAGCCATAGCATCAAATCTGAATTCCCACATTGATTCTTTTCCAAATGATAGTTCTTTTAAAACATATGCTATTTGTTTTTGTGCTTGGAAAAGTTTATCTTCACCTTTACCTTCTTTTTGAAGTGTTTTTTTAATATTATTCCACTCTTTTTGAAGCAATTGATCTAAGGTTGAACATTTTTTGAACATACCATTAGTTATAATATTTGCTGTATCTCCCTCAATGTTAGTTACCGCCTCTTTGATATTAAGTTCCATATCGTCCCATTTTTCTCTTTGTATCTGAATCATCTTTTGTATATCTTCAATACCTATAGCGACAGGAATCTCATTAGGATCAACTATATAAATATCCTCATATGCAGCAAAGAGATCTTTAACAGTATCTAATATATCTAATTTTTTATTCAGGTAGTTCTCTTTTAAGGTGTTTAGTAATTCCCTAATACTTTCACATGATTGATTATTATGTTCCTTGCTTAACTTACTCATTCTCTGTACTATTTGATTATAATACTTTAGTGAATCTATATTATCATTATCTACTCTCCATTCAGGATATCTTGACATAGGTACTGAAAAATGCAATTTATTAATTAACCATTTATCATTCGTTTTGATTAATGTGCCTGATAATCTGATTGGGAAAGGAATATTTTTACCTTTATTGCCTTGTGATGATTTTATGATTAATGCTAGCTTAAGATTTAACATTGCCATTTTGGAAAATTGATTATAATTGATATAACGCCCTTTTTCTTCAAAATAATCTGCCACTAGGTCTTCACACCATTCATCAAAATCGTCTTCAGAATCCCAACTTATTGTACAATCAGTTAAAAACCAAGCTGTGTTACCTTCTGAATTAATTTTTGCATTTTCATAGTTAATAACTAAATCTCCCCAATATTTCCAATCACTTTCAATTAATCCCTTACATTCTTCAAGTCCAATACACCACTCACTACGAGACGTTCCTATAGTTATAATTTTATCATCTTTGATAAATAAGTCATTCATATAGCTATCTATATTGTCTATATCTTTGTCTGTGTATCCTTTTTGGAATTTCTGCAAAACACTTTTTACTTGCATTATAGTTTCGTTGTTAATTAATGATTGTGATGTCATTTAAATACCTCCTTAAGTTTTAATAACAGTAGTAATTATAGAAGTTCTTATTATATTTCCATTATCAAAACTCATTTATTACTAGACTGCTAGCATATAATGTTATTGTATCATAATTATATGGTTAGCATAATTATATTATTATGTATTATAAAATCATCAACCTAGTTCATAAGTTGATGATTTATTTGTTGTAAAACTATATTAATATTTTCAAGACTAACTAAATATTTGATGTTTCTTAAATAATTCTTCCAGGTCTTCACTTTCTAATGTATCCATTACCGTAATGCTAACATCATCTTTTGATATTTGATTGTCTTCTAGATATTCGTCTAATAAGTTTCTTTCCTTATCGCTGTTGTATAGTGTACATATAATGTTACCGTCTTTATCGTTAACAAAAATGTAGTCCTCGTTACTTAATATTTTTTCTAATCCTTCAGATATAGTATTAAATGATTCGATTAGATTATCTATTATATTCAAATTAAATCACTCCTAGCTCTCATTTGGTTAATGTTTTTGTATCTGTTAAGATTAGGATGTGTAATTTTTGTTGTAATATTCTTTATCAATTAATATGTAGTAAATTGATAATAGATAAAATATAAATATCCATACACTATTTGATGTTAGGTTTACTACTAATTATTTATTACTTCTTTAAAATCATTTAGAAATCTAAATATAAAATTATTTTTCATGCTAAATTCATTATCCAATTGTTTTTCAGCCCAATCAGTAAAGTCTATTTCCATGTCTGGATTCATTTGTATTGTATCTTCTGTAATTATTTTTAGATTAGCTGTACAACTTCCGCCTTTTAAGTCATTCGCAGTAATTTTAATATCTGTTAATTCGTTTTCTGCAGTACGATAATAATAAATATTATTATAAATATATCCTTTATTAATAGTATAATATAACTTATCATTTTCTTTATCATTAAAAACCTTTTTCAAATCTAATTTTAATGTTTTAAAAGGTTTTACTTTATAACAAGTATTAATATCTGTTCTAACAATGGGAGATTCATTTTGTTTGTTTAAGTCAAATTTTCCATTTTTAATAGTTACTTTTATTTCATTAGCTTTAATGTCATAAAGATTTTTTAATAGATTGCTGTAAATCATCTTTAAAGTATAATTACCGTCAGGAATATTTGACCAATTATAAATCATTTCTTTATAACCATAATAGTTATCATTAAAAAAATCACAATCGGAATAATGTATTACTCCCTTCTCATCTACTAATACAACATTATAAAAATATTCTAGTCCCAATTTCATAGAATCATAATATTGATTATACAATATACTATTATACTCATCATTTACTATGGCAATTACTTGTGGTATATCATTATAATAGTTAATCAAAAATGAGTTTTCTAATTTTTTTCCTACGTTTATGTTATGTTCTTGATTTGATTTTAATTTCTTTGTATTACGAAACCTTAAATATTTTGTGGAATCTTTTCCACCTATTCTTCTTTTAATACTAAACTCATATATACCTGGGTTAACATAGTTAATAAAATATAGATTACCATCAAAACTACACCCTGTATCTATTCCACAACCTGCTATTTTAGAATTCGTAACAAAAGAACCTGAAAAACATATATAATCATCCAAGTTATTAATGTTATATGTTAATTTAACAGAATCTTTGTGTAAGTCATCAATATAATTAAAACCATGTCCTTTTAATCTATATAAATATTGTTCAAAGGATCCTGAATGCCATCCATGTAGTTTTATAACATGACTACCACATTCAATATAAACTGGCTTCTCTGACTCAATTATTTTAACTATAGGATTATTAGGTTGAATAGTATAATTATTAACAAAAGGATTAATTGTGATTTCACGTATATTTTTCATTTTTTCATCTAGATATACAGTCTGTATATTATTAGGAATTAATAGTTTATTACCACATGATACTATAGTCTTTATATATATAGGTATATCAATATTTTCAGATATTTGTTTTCCTCCTGTAATAATAACAATTCTATCATATAGTCTGAATATATCCTCATCTAAATTTGTATAAGCTATACCATTTTCATTGCTATTAACCCTCTGCACTAATTTGCTATTTTTATCTTTTATACCATAAATCTGAATTTCAAAATCATCAATTTTTTTATAATTGACATCATACATATAAAAACTTGTATTATATTCTAATAGCTTAACTTTTAATTTATTCTCATATATTACTTTGTTATTATGAACCAATTCTATTCTAAAATTATATGCTTTAAATTCTTTGTCTTCAAATTGTAATATGTAATTATTGTAGCCTTCTGAGTCAATTACTTTTTGGTCTATTAGTTTATTATCAAAATAAAATTTTATAATATCTCCAATATGACCGTTTGAGAAATACTTGATATTTATTTTTCCATTAATATCAATATCACTTGTGGGAGATATTATCTTGAAAGATTTATCTACTGTAACATAATTAGTGAAATTAATTGAACCGTAACCGAAAACATTATCGTAACCTTCATTTCCTAAATCATCAGTATACATCTTTAATATCTTTTCTATTTCCTTTGGTGATCTATTCTTATCTTCTAATTTGATCAATGCTAACGCTGATGATATAAATGGTGATGCAAAAGAAGTACCCGACATATAGCTATATTGATTATCTAGTGATGAACTATATATACTACTGCCAGGAGCACATATATCTATAGAATTTCCGTAATTTGAGAAAAGTGAGATATCGTTAAGTTCATTAATAGAAGATACTACTATTATCTCTTCTTTTGAAGCAGGAAAGAACTTGGAAACATCTTCTGAATCATTTCCAGCACTAGCAACAACTAATACATTATTATCAAGAGCATAATTAAGTGCTTCATCTAGATATTTTGAATATCCTATACCTCCAAAGGATAAATTTATTACATCTGCACCTTGCTTAACTGCATAATAAACTCCCAATGCAAGTACTGAATCATAACCATATCCATATTTATCCATAGCTCTTATTGGCATTATCTTAATATTTTCAGGAGTATTCGCTGCAACTATACCAGCTACATGAGTACCATGTCCATTTTTATCATTGGCTATATCATCATGATCTATAAAATCGTAACCACTAATTAGTCGATCTTTTAATAATTCATGAGTTATTTCCACACCAGTATCAACTACTGCAACGATAACTTCATCTTGATTATCTTTTAGGTAATTGGATAGAACATTTAATGCTGTTTTATTGGTGGACCACTCATCTTTCAACTTTGTAATATTATGTATTTTTCTTTTATAATCTGGTTGAATATATTCATATTGATTATCGTTATTTATTTGTATACTTATATTATTATCTTTAAATCTAATCTTATCTATGTCTTTTATATTAATACTTTTATATTTGAACTTGTTATCATCATTATCAAAATACTTACAAATAACGGAATCTGTTTTACCATCATCTGTTATTATTTTTTGTAAGCTATCATCAGCATATATATTACTTTCAAATAGATACAAAGCACATATCGTACATATAAATAATAATATTAGATTTATGTATTTATTTTTTTTCATTTTTACCACCTCTATATTATTTCATTTTAAAATAACATATATTTTGATATATTTCAACAATCATTGTCATATTTATGCAATATATTTAATGCCTTCAACTATTTTCATGGTGTATCCCCTTTACTACACTTTTTTATTGTCATTATATTGTAGTTTTTATTTGACTTAAACTAAAAAAGAATAATCAACTTGATTTATAAGTCAATTATTCTTTAATTATTATTCTTGCTCTATAAAAAAAAGGAATTCATTTGCTTTATTACTAATTACTTAGCTATAAATCTAATTGTATTATCCACTTCTTCTAATAGAAGAGTTATATAGGTTTATTGATACCTTTATACTATTTTATTTCTGAAGAATATTCTGTTTCAACAGGTAGTAAAGCAATATCAAACAAATCATTATTAATATGTTCTCTATATTCTCTAACTTTATTCGTCATATCAATTATATTATATATTCCTTTAGTTAAGTATTTCTCTACCATATCTCCTTTTATTCCTAATTGAATAGCTCTCTTATCCAGCGGATTACCATATATATCTCTATCTGGATCAAATTGGCATCGTACATTTGATTTAGATAAATGCATTCTCCAATTATCACGTGTAGAATAAACATTTATATCATAAGTTGATAGTACTGCCTTAGATAATAGTTCTTCAAAAAATACTCTATAAATATCTATTGCTAATATTCTCTCTTGATCTTTTTTGGTTCCCCATCCTGAACGATACATCATCCATAAAAATGATGGCTTTATCCATGTCATTCTTTCTTTTTTGAAGTTATTACCAAAAGTATTTAATTCTAATGCTTCATCTGCTATACGATCATTATATGCTTGGTAAACTCTTATAGTTTTGTCATCATATTTTGCATAAATCTTCTTGTTTTCTAATATCACTTTAATCACCCTTTAATAACTTTTATATCTCAATCCTATCAACAATCCTGTATATAACAATGCTAGCTTCAGAACGCTTCAAAGTATTATCCGCCTTAAAAGAACCATCATCATAACCGGTAATAATTCCCTCATGATAAACCTTTAATACGGCTTCCTTATGAGCATCATTTATTGATTTGTAATCTTTAATTTTCTCAATCATTTCTTTTTTTTGTTTTTCATTAAGAGGACTTAGATTCATAGTATTAACAATGATTTGTGCCAGTTCACCCCTTGTAATCTCTCTGGAATAGTCCTCAAATTGATTTGCAGAAATATACTTCTTATCAATGGCAAAATCAATATATTTCTGTGCCCAATAATCTGAAGATGGACCAGCTATTTCACCATTTAATGCAACACATAACGTTTTAATAAACTGGTCTACAGTAATCGTTTTATTAGGACTAAAGTAACCATTGTGTCCACTAATAATTTTCTTATTATGCAACTTATACAATTTAGAGGCAAACCAATCGTTATCACTAACATCGTAGAACACACTACTACCCTGAACACTAGCAGGCTTTGGGTTATTATCAAAGTCAGATATCAATTCAATTTTATCTTCTTGTCTTAAGTAACACGCAAACTTTCTTGAGGCATTAAAAACAACATATTGCTCATTGGCATCAAAGAAATTAGAAACACTGTCACAACTAATTACTTTGAAGTTATTCCCATTAGTGTCCGTGGATACCAGCTGATTACCACCTTTCCATGTTTCAAAGAAAATAGTAGATTTGTTTACGATAACATCCGATGCCCATTGTTTCTGTGAATATATCTTCTTCACATTAATATTGTTTATTGACGTTTTATAGATACCACCATTGTTTCCTTTTACATAATATAAGTACCCATTTTTAATATCACAACCATAAATAAACACAGAACTAATTTTGCTCTCTTTAAGAGAACTCAAGTCCAACTTACGTAGCTCATATGTAGGATAATCACCTTGGTCAATAACATAACCATTGAAATAATAGCATTCTCGAACATCCCAAATATGTTCTTTTTTAGATATATCCAATTCACCTATTGGAAGACGGAATAGCTTAGATATATAATCATCATTTTTTTCACCAAAAAAATAAACATAATTATTATCTATTCCAGCCATAAAATAATCGTATTCTTCACCTTTCAAAGTATAAATTGTGTTCTTCTTCAAATTAACAATCTCTAGGCTAGCCAAGTCTGTTATACTAGTGCCTCGATCTTGAATTACTACATAGTTATTATAATAATATAATCTCGAAGATGCACCAAAATGGTACTCTCTATTATCTAAGACTGTAAAATCCTTAAGGGTTTTTATTTCTTTCAAATCAGGGGTAAGTTCAATGATTTCATTTTCTCTTGTAATAATTAAATTACCTGTATCATTGAAGGCAGCTGATTGATTAGATGATACCAAACCTTCTAAAGGTTTATAATTAATCTTCTTTGCCTTAATATCGTAAACAGCTAAATAATTAGACTTGGTAAAATATATATTATTGTCAATCACGTTCTCAAATTTTTTTTCATGATAAATTGAATCTTTAGTCACTAGCTCTGTGTCTTGACCTTCAATTGATGCTTTCCAAATCCCATAATAATATTTTCTATACTCAATATCAGTTCTTGCATAATAGTAAAGTTCACCGTTAAATAATTGGAGATTCCCTGCATTTTTCAAGTTAGATAAAACAATTGTTCTCTCACTTCCGTCATACTTTACTTTAACGATATCGTATAAATAATCTTGACTATTTTTCTCTATGAAGTAAATCCATTGATCATCGCATACGAATTCAGAAACTTTTTTAGTATATTTAAAGAAGGTGTCTTTGTCTGTGGCTAAGTTATATAAACTAAATGTACCATAATGATTACTGATTAAATATCCATTTTGGGTTGCACATTGAGAGTGGTTCCAATTTAGTTCAATAGGGCTTAGATTAGATAAATCCATCTTGTACATCTTCCCTGCATAAAAAGTCAAATATCCATTACTATATGCAAGATTCTTTACATCCCATATATTATGACTGAACAGTTTCTCTTTACCTGTACCATTTGATCGGATACGATACAATGCACCTTCACCCATATATATGGATTTTGACTCTATATAATATATCCATTCATCTTTGATTAAAAATTCAGATGCCTTAAAAGTAAATAGTTTAGTATATCCTGTGCCATCCATTTTAATTTTGCACAGATACCCTTCATCGGTGTCATCAATATAATATATCCATTCTCCTTGTTGTTGAACATATTTAGCTTCCTGTGTATCACTTGCTGCATTAACTATAATTGATGTGTAACATACCATCACAAATATGGCTATTGATAATAGTAATTTTTTTGTCATAATTTCCACCCCATACTTTTTTTACTAATTATACCTATGATTTGAACAAAAATCAATTGCATTGTTTTAGTACTTTTTATTACTGATATACCACCAAAATATCCAAAAACCTTTGTCAGTCACATAAACAAAGTGCCTTGTTTCTTATTCTTATCCATTTAATTAAAAATCATATTTAAATCCTATTACTACTCATTATCCTCTCAGCCAATTCATTCAAATACTCCCACCTATCCATCAACTCCATCAACTTACTCTCCAACTTCTCTTTTTCTTCAGTAAGTTCCTGTAACCTCACAAAATCACTGCCACCCTTACCTATCTCTTCTTCCACCTTACTTATTTTATCCTCAACTTTTTCAATCTTACCATCAATCTCCTCATACTCTATCTTCTCTTTGTAACTAAACTTAGGAGCTCTTTCTCTTTGCTTATAGTTTGATTTTGTATTTTCTTTTTCTGTATTATTAACTTTTACATTCTCTTCATTACTATCCATAACATTAGTATTAATCTTGATATAATTAGTATAATTTCCTGTAAACTGTTTAACCTCACCATTGCCCATGAAAACAAATAGTTTATCACATATCTTATCCAAGAAATACCTATCATGAGATACTGTAATAACTACTCCCTTAAAATTTTCAATATATTCCTCTAGAATAGTAAGTGTTTGTACATCAAGGTCATTTGTAGGTTCATCTAGTAGAAGTACATTAGGATTTTGCATCAATACTCTAAGCAGGTACAATCTTCTCTTTTCTCCACCAGATAAACGATTAATAAAAGTATATTGCATTTCTTTTGTAAACAAGAATCTTTCTAACATCTGTGAAGCTGTTATTTTATAATTATCGCCAGCAGTAATATATTCTGCAACTTCTTTAATATACTCAATAACCTTAAGACTTTCATCCATCTCAAGATTTTCTTGTGAGTAATAACCGATAACTACTGTTTCACCTATATCTATACTTCCATTGTCAGGGGTTAGTCTACCGTCAATCATATTAAGTAATGTTGATTTTCCTATTCCATTAGCACCTATAATACCTACTCTATCATCTCTAAGAACTGTATAGTCAAAATCTTTTAATACAGTATTACTACCAAAACTCTTAGATACATTATGGATATCAATAATTTTCTTACCTAGTCTTCTTGACCCCACTGTAATATCCATATTCTGCTGTCTTAAATCAACTTTTTGTTCTTTTAGTTGTTCAAATCTATCTATTCTAGCTTTTTGTTTGGTAGACCTAGCTCTTGCTCCTCTTCTTATCCATTCTAGTTCATTTCTAAATATATTTCTTCTTTTTAATTCTTTATTGATGACTTCTTGCTCTCGTTCGGCTTTCTTTTCTAGATATAAGCTATAGTTTCCTATATAGGAATATAATCCGCCTTGGTCAAGTTCTAGAATTCTATTGGTAACTCTATCAAGAAAATATCTATCATGTGTAATCATTAATAGTGCACCTTTACGATTATTAAGATAATCTTCCAGCCATTCAATCAACGTATCATCAATATGGTTTGTGGGCTCATCTAGAATTAGCAAATCTGATGGTTGAATTAAGGCCGCTGCTAAAGCAACCCTTTTTCTTTGTCCACCTGATAATATTCCCATTTTTGACTCAAAGTCTCGTATACCAAGTTTAGTTAGAATGCTTTTAGCTTCACTTTCCATTTTCCAAGCATCAAAAGAATCCATGTCACTATTAAGTTTTGTTAATCTATCTTGTAATTTAACATTGTCGTACTCTTTTTCTAACTTCTGGATTATTAGCTCATATTCTCTTATGAGTTTCATTTCTTTACTATCACCTTTAAATATCTGTTCAAGTACTGTGGATTCGCTATCAAAGTCAGGATTCTGGGATAGGTATTGAATTTTTACATCTCTACCAGTAACTACTTTTCCTTCATCAAGAGATTCTATACCTACTAAAGTCTTTAGTAATGTGGATTTTCCTGTACCATTAACGCCTATTAAACCTATTTTTTCATTATCATCAATACCAAATGTTATATTTTCAAACAAAGTTTTCTCTGAATAACTTTTAGAGAGATTTTCTGCGGACAATATATTCATGTTTAAACCTACCTATCTATAATTTATTTATGGATTAATACTTAAATATGTAATTTAATTTTTCTCAATATGTTTATATTAGATTATACCATAATCGTTTAGATATACTCAACTATGTAAGTTTGTGTTGGTTATATTGGAACTAACGGTTATGATGTGAGTGTAATATGGTTTATTTTACTTCGCCTTACTCCTGAAGGACCGGTCTTCGTAAAATGAACCATATTACACTTTTATTTGCTTGTTGATTTCAATATTATTATGTAGTAATTATGCATAAATTTCAACTGATATACAGCTCCTATTTTGGTACATTTTAATTTTACATGCATTTTATCCCACCAAACGTGCAGTTCGTCAGGATTTGTTGAAAAACATTTTTCATAGTATTAACATTATGATATATCAGTATATTAAATATTATAAATTCACATACTATTTCACCACATTATAATATTTAGTTGATATTTCATTTCAAGTAGTAATTATTTATTTGATAACTTCATCTTGTTGACTTATTATAACTAGAATTTTATAAAACATTATGATAATATGGAGGTGAGATTATATCTGAATTAACAATACACTACCAAGAATTAAGTAGAAATGAAAGTAGAGTAAAAAGTATTGCATCTAATGTTGACAATGTAAAAGACAATTTTAATTCTATACGTAATTCGTTGGACTGGGATATCAAATCACGGAATAGTATAGATAGTACCATGAGGAATCTATATCATGAATTGAGCAAACTTGAGGATGAAATCTTTAGGTTAGGAGATTTTATAAATTCATCAGGACAAGCATATAGTCAAGCTGAAGATAGTATTAGCAAGTTAGTTGGTTTAGACAATCTTACTATTGATTCTTCTATAAGTAGTAATGATAACTCTAATTATCCTACGGATAACTATCCTTTTAAAGTTTTTGATTTCAGTTCTAGCATAAAACATTTACTTGACTTTTTCCGTAGAATAGGACAGGCAACTATTGATTTCTTTGTATTAGATGACCCAAGAAATGCTCTAAAAACAGCTGATAGCTTTATTGATATAAAGCCTTGTGCAGGTATTGCTTACTGGGCTGGATTACCTTCTTATAATAATATACTTATTGAGACTGGTGATTTTAATATAACAGGCAATGACCCTCTTATTAATAAATATAAAGGCGAATATACGGCAGTTGATAAAACTAATGATTTTGAATCCGTATTTTCTAATATCTGGAATAATATCTGGTCTCATATTAAAAAGATAGGTGAGTTTTTTGCTCCTGTTTATGAAAATCTGAAAGATTTAGCTATAAAACATCAAGAAGCTATGAAGGAATTACCTAATGATATAGCTACACTAGATTATGAACCATGGATGAGTACATTAAACACTTTTCCTGATCTAGATGATAAGTACAGGTGTGCAATTAGTAATATACCATCTTATAAAGAAGCTGGTCATGCTATGGTACTAGGATGGATGGCAACTGATCCAAGCAGCAGAGGGATAAATCCTAAGTATTACCCACAACTATTGGCTACCCTTATGGTTTATAAAGATAAGGGAGCATTAACTTTAGAGCAGATAGATGCTAAATATCTTGAGATTTATAATCGTAACGAGGAAGCTATAAGAAAGGCAGAAGAAAAGGAAAAAGAAGAGAACAGTAGTGCTTTGGATACAGCTTTAGAATGGACACATACAGTCCTTGATATAGTTGGATGGGTGCCATTTTGTGGCGATGTATGTGATTTAATTAACGCTGGATTGTACTTATTACAGAATGATTTTGTAAATGTTGCTCTATCATGTATAGCTTTTATACCAGCTATTGGACAAGGAATAAAAGGAATACTTAAAAAGATATTTAACGCAGGTGATGACGCTAAGGCTATAGCTAAGATATTATCTAAAATAGATAATCCAAAAGCTATTATAGAGAAGATCAAAGAAGCTTGTACACATATGGTTTCATGGTTAAAGAACTTACCTAATTCCATTGATAATCTCCTTGATAGTCCTTTTATTAGTAAGATGCTAGGTGGAGCTAAAAAAGGTATAAGTAAGATTGTTGACGGTATATCATCTATGTTGGATAATTTTACTACCAAAATACAAGATACTATTGATAATGTAGTAGAGAAGATTGAGAAAAAGCTTGGAAAAACTACAAGCAAAGTTGAATTAAATACCTGTGATAACATAAAAAATATTATTAACGAGAATGGTTATTCGACTGATGAATTTGTTGAATTACTACATCCTGACAGGGCGTTAAATGACAATGAAAAGGCATTAGTAGATTCTATAAGGAATCAGATAGGAATACCATCTGCTGATACAACAATGTCAAAGATTGTACCACAAAGTGATATTTATAATTATTTATATAATCCAGATTATAATGGCGTAAGAGGTTTTACAGCAGTCAAAGAACATGGAGTAAACATAAAAACATTGCCTGAAAAATTTGAAGGCGCTAGATTAGATTATGATAATACTTCTTTTAAAGTTACAAATGGAGTCGATGGAATATCAAAATCCACAGGAGCACCAGATAAATTCTATGGAACTATAGAATATACAGTTGGTGATTCTAATAAATTATCTATTCCAAATTGGGAACCAACAGTAGATAATTATCCATTTACAGGTAAAGGGTTTACCGGCAGTAAGAATATTGTATTACCAGAATACTATCAAGACCCAAGAGACTTCGTTAATGGAGATATATTTAAAATAGTAGATAGTAAAACTGGAGCAGTAACCCAACAATTTATATTCGATGAAAAAATCAAATGGATTGAATTAAAGTGAGGTATAAAATGAGTAAAAATTACTGTTTGCATAGAAACAAAACATATTTATTAAATATTACCAACAACGTTTTAGAATTAACTAGTAATGATATTAGAGATATTAATATAGGATTCAAAGAATATATTGACGTGTTAGGTAATAAACATCGTAATATATTAGTTAAGAAAGTGGATATGGATGAAATTGAATTCGCTTACGAACTAAAATATAAGGTAATGTATAAAGGATTAGAATTTGAGCCATGGGCTATAGGACGGTTCATATTAGAAAATAATTCATTATCTTTATTCACCCAAGACACTAAAATAGCGAATCAATATAATTTTATAAAAAAGGAACAATTCGTATTCAAAAAAGATATTTTATTAGATGAAGTAGATGCTCTTATTGAAATAAAAAAACCTATACTAAAATTCAAGTATCTTGATGAAGTAATTCTAAGTATTAAGAAAGAAGATATAGTAGATTATTTAAACAAAGTATATTTTTGAAATAAGAATAATGTTATTAATAACCATTCTAAATAAAATAGTCGATTAAAGATATACAATTAAATTAAGTTATTAAAGGACTAAAGATGAAAAACGATAATCGTGAGTTCAAAATACTGACTAAGAAAAAATACTGGCTTATTATATTCTCAATATCAATTGTTCTAGTACTGCTTTTAACAGTGATGGAATTAATAATAGGTAATGAAGTTATGATTCAAGAAAAATTATATATGTTTATCTCTTTGGTATTTTGTATATTTATTATTACATTATTAATAAGTCTGATTAGATATACAATAAGGGATTTTAGAGAATCCAATAGAAAAGGAAAATTATTTATTGTTATCTTACTTATTCTCTTCACATTAAAAGCTATAATGGAAATATTAAAGTCTAGATAATATAATTACATAACTAAAATAGAGGAGCTGGCATAGCCAGCTCCTTTACAACGTAATATTTACATAATCTAATTTTATTAACTTTTACTCTTCTGAATTACCAAATAACCAGCTTTCATTGTTACCAGTAATTCTATAATGAATATTCATATAGTCTGTTTCCTGCATACCTGAACCATTATCTAGTCCTAATGCAATCTTCATATTAGCCCAATCTCCAGTACTAACACTTCCACTTGAAAGTTCTGATAGTGGAATAACCATCTCTATTCTACCAGAAGTACTTTCCCATTGAGGTGCTATAACACTAGTGATTTGTTTATCCAATTGCCAACTGTTATTAGAATCTACATTATAAGCTGTGTAATTGGAATCATCACTTCTTCTAGTAACCATATATCCATAGTCTCTATCTAATGCTGAACCGTAGAAACCGTTGTTAGTAGTATTAATGCTTCCATTACTAAAATCTTGTGAGTAAACGGATACTACGAACTTATCATTATTTACGTTATAATTAGGTAAAGTATTTCCTACATTATCAATTCTAATGTACATATTATTATCATCATTGGAAATATATATCTTTTTAATATCTCTTGATGAATCACCAGCAGTATTATCACCTATTTTATCTAAGTAATAAGGTATGTATGTCCATTGATGCCAATCTGATATAGTATCATAAGCATTACTTGTATCTCTGCATCCATCATGAACATTAACAGTGTATCTAGCACCAGCATTATATTGATTTGGTGTAATACGCATATCAAATTTATCTTCGTAAGTTAAAGCAGTCATAATATATGCAGCTCCTGTAATAGGCTCTATCATAGTACTGATAATTGGTTTTAATGTAACATTGGAAACAGCTTCTCCTTGTGGTGCATAACCTAATGCAGTTCTGTCAGCAAACCATTCTAGACGTCGTAGAGCATTGTCTCTTAGAGAATCATAACCGCTGAAAAGTTCCATCATTGCTACCCACATAGTCATCTGTGGCCAAGAAGGCTCATCTTCAAATGCTTCAACTCCACCTGGATCCCAAGAATTCTTACCTGAATAGAAACTATCTCCTTCATATCTTGTTATACCATATGTATCATGAGCTATTGTATTATTGACTTTATTATAATGGTCATAAGCACGCTTTGACATCATATCAATAACACCATAAGTAACTAAAACATCACTTGAAGCATCTACTGTTGTTCTTGGTGTATTATTAAGGTTAACAGCTCTATTGTAATATCTATTATTAGGGTCTGTTTGATTCCATAATCCTGGTACTGAATCTGTTGAACTTCTTTGGATAGCTGAACGTATAGAACCTGCAGCACCATTATAATTATCTGCTAAAGACTGTAATCCTTTAGCTTTTGCCATTTCTTGAGCAGCATCTAAACCAGCAGCATAAAGAGCTTCTGTAAATGCATTATATTCAATCTGTTCTTCCCATATGGAGCAATCTGCTTTACCAAAACCATTTGAATCAATGTGGTTCATTGCAAAATCAGCTGACCTTCTATAATCTTCCCAAATATTGTTAAGGAAGTTAGTTTTGGCTGGTTCCTCCAAACTTTCATAATGTCTATAAGCTCCTACTAGGAACATACCTATAGAATCATACTCTGGTTCAACAAAAGATACTGGGTCATTATTCCAGATCCAATAACAAGTCCAGAAAGTACCTGGTTTTCTCCAATCACCATGATCAACCTTTATTTGACGATCTGCTAACCAATACCAATAGTATTCAGCTTCATCAGTATGACCTGAAGCATCTAGTGACATCGCTGTAACAGCTGAATCTCTTGCCCATACCTTATAAGAATAAGCTGATGGATTAGTTGTAGCTGGTAGTGATGCAAATTTTGCTACATCTTTTGTACCATCATTATATGTTCCAGGTACAATTGATTGTTTTAATGCTACAGATATATTTTCATAACAATAATTTAATTCTGGCTGGTCAAAGTTTACAGATTTACCTTCATTCAACCAATTTGAGTAATTAGTTTCCATAGTATTCATCCAATAGCTGCCATTTTGACCTGTTGCTGTATCAATGGCATTTTGAATTTCTACATTATCTTTACCTATTGCTATATAAAAATAAATATCAGTTGATTCTTGTGATTGTAAAGTAACTGACTTAGTGAATGCAGTTGAAATATCTTCTCTACAAGTTACAGAACCATTGTTTTTCAAAGTACCATCGTTATTAAAGGTATGCCATGGTGAACAAATATTGCTATTTGTATCAGATACTGTATCATCTGCTATTTGGTAACCATTGACAGATGATTCCAATGTACCATGAGCTATATAATACTGTCCTGCTCCACTCATATCTATAGTAGTTACTTGCTTAGTAGAATCATAGGAAGCTGTTATATCATTATTGCTATGATTATCCACATGAAGCATATCCATGATATTATAAGTCTTTTCACTTCCTGTATTATTCTTAACAGTATATCTTACAACCATGAAATTCTCATTAGGTATTGCTGCATAATCTCTTGATATCTCTGGAGACATTTTTTCTCCTGCATAAGTCTCATAATCAGTATAGAAAATTCCATCATCACCAAAATGACCTGAAGCTCTGAAATTACTTCCAGTTGTATATACCTTGTTATCAGTTTCATCTCTAAAGAACATACTGTAATTCTTGATTTCATTTCTATTATAATCATCAGCATCTGTTTTTTCGTAGAATCTTAACTCATATATAGATGGTCCATCAGTAAATAAAGGTTTTGTTAAGTTATTTTGAGTTTCTTTCCATAAGTATACTGAATCTTTCCAGTTATTCATGTATACTCCTCTAACACTCTCAGATAGCTTAGAAACACGTAAATTATCTAGATTAATGAAACCAGTATATTCATGAGTTACTAACACTACTAATCTATGTCTACCTGGTAATAGATGAACTCCTTTTTCAGCTATTCCCCAAGTATCCCAATCTGATAATGGTTGGAAGGATATCTTACCTTTGTTCTGATTATCTACAATAAGCTCTCTACTGCACTCACTACCTGTTGCATTAGCATATGAGAAGCGTAATGTATAATCTCCTTCTTCTTCAACTTCTATATCAAATGAAACGCTATCCCATGTTTCTCCATAGGAATCAACAAATCCGGATCCTGTATAACCATTATGGTCATTATTAGTACCTACATCTTTTTTAATTGAATCTTCTGCTTCATATATTGATGGTTCACTTTCGTTACCAAATGTAAAATAAATCATATCCCAATATTTTAACTCAGGTACTGTAAAACTAATATACTTACCAACACTATCTGTACCTGTAGTAAATGAAAGGTTCTCTGTCATACAATCATTTCTATCTGGACTAGCCATATATAAGTTGGATACTGTTTTATGATAAGGTATATAATATTTTACTTGAAGGTTGTTCTTAGTTGTTGGCTCATCAGTAACATCTCTCCAATTAGTATTAGTCTCTGATGTTAAATTAATTAAATGCACTATACCATAGTCGTCATTTTTTGTTTTTGGTATAAACCATATATTACCGCTTTCACCTGAACCAGTAACACTTTCATTTTCAATGCTGATTGTTTGTGTTCCTCCATCAACAGGGTTGATATCTGGGTCATATAGAAGATTTTCATAAGCAGTAATGAAGTCATAATGATTTTGCATTTCATTTCTCAAATCATCTCTCATCATTTTGAAAGCTTTTGGATAATATGGATGACCTAGCATAACTGTATCACAGAAATTACTTGATCCATTAGCCATACTTAGTCCAGTTCCCATTTCAATATGCATAGCACCTGATGCAGCTATTGCTGAATCTGTTAAACGAACAGAAGCTTTGTTAAAAGTACCAAGTGTAACACTATCCACACGAATATCTCCAGTATTATCACTGTCATGTTGTACTTTAATACTATGATTTCCTGCTGTAAGATATAAAGTTTTTGGATCTGTAAAAGCTGCTTCGTTAGAATAATTAGACCAGCTTGGGTTAGCAGGCATTAATCCAGTTCTAGTCAAATCAAAATAAGCTGTCATGACTTTTTCATTGTCAACATAAATATTTTTATCTGCTCTTGCTGAAGCTCCATTAGAGAATCTGAATACTAAAGTATATACTCCATCTTCTGGAACTGAAATATTAAAGTCAGCACTATCACCAGCACTATCAAAACCAGTAATATAAGTTGTACCATTATCATTTCCGCTTGTTAAGCCGCTAAGACTTGCATTTTCAGCTTCATATAGAGTTCCAGCGTTAGTATGTTGATTCATATAAGCAGCTAGAACCATTGTTTTTCCACCATCTGTTAATTTTTGCCATTCAATATATTTTTTCAAACTATCATATGTAGGAGAATTCTGCCAGATTTCACTGAATTGGAAATCTGTATCAGCATTATTCATGATATCCCATGTTGAGAATCTATCATTTGGTGGTACTGCTCCATTAACAGCATTCATTGTCAAATAATTTTTACTGCTATTATTATTGGTCAATGCTTCTTTTGAATCATTAACAAAATCTGAGAATGTTTTACTAAGGTCAACGTAATTACCCCAGTAATCATAATAATTAATGTTTCCCCAGAAATCACCCATTTGGTCTATTTGTATACCATCAAAACCTAAACGGTTAACAGCTAAAGTATATTGATTATTCATGAAATCCTGCCAATCCTTATTAGCTGGGTTCATTGCAAATAATATAGGTGCTGGACTTCCTTCAAGTGGGAAAATCAATTGATCTATGTTATTAATAGTTGATGGGTTATCTTTATCATAACTTATATTGTAATCTTTGTTTCTATAAAGACCCCATTCTTTTTTAGCACTATAATCTTCATAATCTTCACGTACCATATATGCCATTTGATAAGCCATAGCACTTTGGTTGAGAGCATGTCCCTTATCAATTCTATTTTGAAGAGTTGTTTCACTAATAGTGTTACCAAACAAATCAACCCATGTATTTCCTGTACTAGGGAAGTTCATATCATGTCTATACATCCAATCATAGTATTGGACAACATTGATATTATAATCTTTTGCTAACTTTTCTATCATCTCATTACTTTCTTCTAACGTTTCTCCAACAGGAAAATCTACAGAATATCCATATCTAGGATATCTTGTGAAATCATTGGACACATCAACTCCAGTAGTAACCTCAACACCATCACCTATGTCTGCTGATATTAAATAGCCTGTGTAATTGTTGCTAGGTGCTGTCCATGTTACTGTATGAGTAGTAGCTGTATTAGGCTGAACATCAACAACAGAACTATAAGTATCAACAAGATTTTCTAAATGATATATTTTAGTTGTTACTGTTTTTGATACTGCCATGCTATCCGGGTTATTTATTTCAATAGAAATAGTAACATTATCACCAGTATTATATCTCGCTTTATCAACGCTAACTTCAGTAATAGTACAATTATCAGCAGCGAATGCAATATTACCAGTCGTGTTTATTGTTAATAAAAGTAAGCTAAGAGATAAAAATAAACTCATTAATTTTTTCATCTTTCCACTCCTCATTTTCATATATAGTATCTAACATATCTATCCAAGTTTAATTACGATAACTGTCCACATTTCTAGTTTGTTTATGTCCATTATTAATATATTTCCTCTTTCACCTGCTACTATATTGTAAGGGCATTTTACAGGTGCAGCTTGTTCTGGTGAAGAAATATATACATCTTCTACTTCCTTTTCTACTTGAATCTTAAGATTAATAGCAGAATTCATCTTTGGTTGTTTCTTTCCCTTATTCCATATCACATCATTTCCTTTCAAATTAATCAATGAGATTAGTTTCGTGTCAGCACTTTCTCTTATAATTGTCCATATTTTATTAGAATCAGCTGTTGCACTAAAATCATCGCCTTCAAAAACATACTCCATGTTATCTCCATAAGCATGAGTCATAGATACGTCTATAAGGCTCTTATCATAGAACAAGTCTGAATATCTAATCATAAAATCATAATACTTCCTTATTTCACTAAACAGATTATCGCTTATCTTGGTATAATCCACATAGTAGCCTTGTGTCAAAACCCCTTGATTTTCTCCAAGTATCAAATGATATGCTCCATTGGAAATAATTGCTGCAGTCAATATTTTCAGAGCATATGCCCCTGCTTCTTCCCCTTCATCCATAAAAGGTTTCAAATAGGCAGCTAGTATAATAGGTTTATCTGTTTCTCTTCTAGTATCTCTAATGATAGATTGTATGTGATTATAAGTGCTATAAGGATTCCACACTTCTATATAAACCATATCCTGGTCCGCTACACTAGTAGTACTAACAGGCCAATTCCCAACATTATTAAAGATTAAAGTAACATCTCTTTTTACCTTACTTAATTGTTCTCGTGTATTATTGATCAATACAGGAAATTCATTTTCTAAATTAACTATATGATTATCATCACTCAACTTGCTTACGGCTTTTTTTGGATAACCATAAGTATCCATATGTATACCATCAAAATCCAAGACTCTAATAGCTCTCTCATATTCATTTATGATATGTCTATGCCATGGAGATTTCTCTTCAATATTCATAATTATGAACTTATCTATAAAAGATATTGGCTGCATGTTGCTATTATATAACGCCTCGTCTTTATGGTTTTCATAAAATGGTTTGCTTGCTGCATAAACAGCACCATAGGCAATTGCTTTCATACCATTTTTATGACAAAGATCAATTTTATTCTTAATTGCATTCAATGATATTTTTTTACCCATGAGATCAATATAGTTCTCTTCTTCATTAACTAAATCATCATGGCGATACATCCAATCATAGAACTGTACCATATTGATATGAAGTTTTTTCATGGATAGTACATCTTCATCATCCAATACATCATCTGATTCAAAGTCGCTAAGGAAACCATATCTTGGAGAATCCTTATGACTTGAAGCTACATCAACAGCAGTTGAATAGGTTGTTACAATCTTTTCTTCATCAAATATACTAATGTCTACACCATATCCATTAACTTCCAGAGGTTCTATTTCTATTATTGAGTTTCCACTTTTATTATCAACTGTTTTTGTAATGGACAGGTACTTTTCATCTAAATGAGAAACCACTAGAGAAATACAAACATCAGTTGGCTTAATATCTGGATTCCATTCTATTACAATCTCTACAGGCTCTCCTGCTAGATATTGAGCTTTGTTAGGGTAAATGTCTTGTATCAAATCTTTCATAATATCACCTTTCATTTTATGTAATCCTGCAATATTTATTTATCCTTTCACAGAACCTGCTGTAATACCTTTAATAAAGTACTTCTGGAAAATAATAAATATTACAACTGCTGGTGCTAGACCAATCATTGCTGCGGCTGCCATTAGATGCCACTTTGCTCCATATTGTTGATAGAACATGGAAATAGCAAGTGGAATGGTACGCATAGATTGTTTTTGTAGGAAAAATATAGCTTGAGCATAGTTATTCCATATATTCAACCCATTAATGATTATTACTGCTGATGTAACAGGTTTTAATATAGGAAAGACAATCCTCCAGAACGATCCTATTTTTGTACAACCATCAATGATGGCTGCTTCTTCAATATTTATTGGTAATCCCCTTATAAACCCAGTAAATAAGAAAACTGAAAAAGGTAAAGCATTAGCGGCGCAGACTAAAATCATTGCCCAGTGTGTGTTAATTCCACCTATTTTAATCATCAAAGTATATAAAGGTACCGTATTAATAATACCTGGAATCATCATACACCCTAATATTAAATAATATATTATTCTGTTGAATTTATTATTTACTCTAGCGATAGCATATCCAGCCATACTAGCAAATGAAACAATAACTGCTACTGACCCTAGAGTAATAATCAATGAATTAATAATTGAACGTCCCATTTTAGCCTTTTCCCAAGCGACACCAAAATTCTCGAAATATGATTGTGGAAGGAGAATCAATTCTTTTGAAAAGTTCATAGATGATGGTGTAAAAGCTAATAAACTAAGTATATAAAACGGGAATAATGCAAGTAATGTAATTAATATTATAACTAGAATTCTTAGAAATTTTTTCAACCATGTCGCCTCCTTACGCATCATATTCTTTTGATTTCATCAATTTCAGTGATAATAAAACAGGAAATAGAATTAATAAAAATAGGATAACTGCAACTGCTGTGGAGTATCCAGTGAAACTACCATAGCATTTTCTCATGATATAGATACTTAATGACTCTGTACTATATCCTGGACCTCCATCAGTTAATGCCATTATTATCTCAAAAACTGATAATGATCCTATAATGTTGGTTATAACATTAATCTTAATAGGCTGAATCATCATAGGAAGGACTATATATCTTATCCTTTGACCATAAGTAGCCCCATCAATCTTACCTGCTTCGTGCATCTCTTCAGGTATAGCTTGTAATCCTGCCAGATAGACGACCATAGTCATTCCTACAAACTGCCATACATTAACCACAATAATTACCCACAAAGCCATATATCTATTCCCCATCCAATTGGCATTGGCAACATTAAGACCAATTCTTTCAAGAGTTGCGAATAAGAATCCTCTTTGTGGCTGTAAAATAAAGTACCATATGTAACCCATAATCAATGGACTTACAACTGCTGGTAAATAAATAATAGTTCTTACTATACCTTTACCTTTGAACTTACTATCTAAAAGTAAAGCATATAGGAAACCGAATATATTCAATAGTGGAGCACTTCCCAAAGCAAATAGAACTGTGTTTATTACGTCATTCTTTGCTCGACTATCATGAAAAAAATCAATAAAATTCTTTAATCCTATAAAATTGGCTTTTGTCATACCATCATAATCTGTTAAACTCAAGCCAATACCTTTTATCAACGGATATATAAAAAATATAAAGAATAAAATAAAAGCTGGTAAAATCATAAAATTATGTAATTTGGAAACTATCTTATTTCGAAAAATCACTCCGTCATCACTCCACTTTAATTATCTTACTATATGTACCCAATTAAACTATAAAAATATAGGGGCTGCCTATTGTATATCTATATAACCTAGTGCAGCCCCTAAATAACTAGTTAGATGCATTCCATGCTTTATCCCAAACTTCTTTGTAAGCTTTTGCGAAATCTATGGAAGCAGAATATTGTCCTGCATATAATTCTTGAACCATTCTTCCTGCGTCATCACCTGAGAATCCTGAAGGAGACTCATTAGTAAATCCAATGTTAACTCCATTACTAAGTGCATTGTTTACCTGCTCTTTTATTGGACCCCAATCTGCATCAACATCTTTGAATGCACATGGTGATTTTATTGATTCACTATATTTCTTTAAATTCTCTGCTTTGAATAGATAATTTAAAAATTCTTTTGCTTCTTCTGGATGTTTTGAAGCTGAAGTAATAGCATAAGCTGAATCTTCAGCACTTAATATTACTGGTTCAGTAGAGTCTGTTATAGCTGGATAAGGCATGAATCCAATGTTTTCTGCCATATCTGGGTTTTTGTCTAATATACCACTAAGAGCCCACATTCCTTGACTGATGACAGCAGCTTCACCATTAGCAAACATTTCAACTTGATTATCATAAGTAGCTGTCAAGAAATCATCGTTGAATAACTTCTTATCTCTTCCACTTATAATTACAGAAGCAAAACTATCCATAGGTCCACCTTCAGCACCAAGCTGAAGTTTGGCATCATCATTAGCTAAAAATGCTTTTTTGGAATCAGTAACACCATAAGTCTGTTTTATAACTCCATGTGCCATAAACTCTATTAGATGTCCTAATGTCCAAGAATCTTTTCCAGCCATGAAAAGAGGTACAACATCTGGTTTGCTTTCTTTGATCTTAGCTAAATCCTCTTCAAACTCTTTCCAAGTCTTTGCTTCATCTATTCCTAGTTCATCAAATATTGCCTTATTATAGAATAAACCAGCCATAGTCATATTACTTGCTACTCTATACTGTTTACCACTCTTAACATCTGTACACATATCTTTTATTGCAGGTTGGATACGTTCCCACCACGCTTCATTGGATACATCCAAATATTTACCTTGATCGATGTATTCTTGTGCAACTACAGTAGTAATATCAGGAATGTCACTTGATGCAAATTTGACTTTGATAACATTGCTTGCATCTTTTTGGAACTCTTGTTCAACTACAATTCCAGGATGTTCTTTATTGAAATCGTCAATGATCTCATTCATCAAATCAACTGTTTCAACTTTTCCTGTAAAAAATTTAATATGTACAACTTCGTTGTCTGCATCTGTTTCTTGTTCTTTGTTGTCTTGGTCTACATTATCTTCTTGTACAGGTGTATTATCCACAGTTTTATCTTTTTCTTTTGTAGCACACCCAGTAAATAATGAAATAGTTGTGATAACTAGTAACAAAGATATAAATTTTTTCATAGTTTTGTAATCCCCCGTTTTCTTATTAATTTGGAAATTTGTTAATTCCCATTGGTATTGCTGTAATTTCATTGTATAACCACATCACAAAAAAATAAATACCCTATATTTTCGATAATGGTATGTTTTTTTTATATATAATCAATAAAATATAAAAAATATGGTATAATTAATTAGTAATTTTTATGTACTGAACAAGCAAACTATCTAGTAAGAAACAAAAAAGTTTATAGGAGTATGATAAAATGCGAAGGATTAGTTGGAATTTTTCATTAAAACTTTTTATATGCACAGCGCTACTTACATTAACGTCTATTTTATTTATATCAATATACTCTTATAATAAATATAGTGATAGTATTATGGAACAATCTTCACAAAAGGTTCAACAGATAGTTGAACTCACGTCACTGAATATTAGAACATATTTGGACGACCTGTATAGATTATCCTTATCACCTTACTATGACCAAGATGTAATGGATGCATTAGACAAAACAATTGATGACTCTGACTTGAAATCTCTATATAGAACAAGAACCATAGAAGATTTTCTTGAACAGATTTTGATTATTCCAAGGAAAGACATATTACGGGTATTTATATTGACTGATGAAATATATAAAGGTGAACGTATTACTTCTACGATAAAATCAAATCAAGATTTTACTAAGTATCATTGGTACAAAAAAGCAATGGAGAAAAAGCAACCTATATTTGTTTCTGCTCACCTTGAACAGATTATCAAAGACCCTGGGAATATTATTTTTTCCATAGTGAGTATCTTAAGAAGTACCAGAAACACAGATAAGATTCTAGGAGTAATCAAGGTAGATGCTAACTATTCTGGTATTAGTGATATCTGTAACAAAGTGGATTTCGGAAAAGATGGAGGTATTATTATTGTTGATGCCAATCAGCAGGTAATATTCTCTAATGTACCTCATTTAACTTCTGATGATATAGATGATGTATATACTAAAACCTATAATGGCAAAAAACCTTATACAACTATTAACTGCAATAACAAAGGATACTTGATCAATAAAAATGTTATAGAATATGCTGATTGGACTGTAATTGGTGTTACTTCATTATCAACCATCAATGAAAAAATATCAGACGTAAGAAACAGTGCTTTCATAGTAGCTTTAATTAGCTTTATCCTTGCACTTTTACTAATATCATTTTATTTGTATATGTTCCTTAGCCCACTGAATAAGATAATAAACAATATACATAAGATCCAAGAAGGAGACCTTGATGTAGCATTTCCTATAAAATCCAATGATGAATTAGGTTATCTATCAAGCTCATTGAATAACATGGTCGGGGAACTTAAGAATATGTTTAAGGAAAATCACAAATTGGTTCGTGAAATCTATGAAGCGAAATATCTTCAAAAGGAAGCACAGATCAATACACTGTTCAATCAGATACAGCCTCACTTTATACATAATACTCTTAACATGATAAGTATGTTAATTCAGTCTGACAACTTGCCCCAGGCTGTTAATACTATAAATAAGCTAAGTATTATTCTACGTGGTCTGACTCATATGGATAAAGAAATTACTATATCTGTAGAATTACAATTGCTGGATGCTTATTTGACAATACAAAAAAACAGATTCAACGACCGTTTGAACTATGAAATCAACGTAGACGATAAGCTTAATAATTATATTATTCCTGCTCTATTATTACAGCCTGTAGTTGAAAATTCTGTTATCCATGGATGTGAAGCTAAAAAAGAAACCACAACCATAGAAATAGCAGATACCATCACAGACAGTAATGTAATCTTCATAATCAAAGATAATGGAGTTGGAATGGGAGAACAAGCGTTAATAAAATTAAGAGAAAAGTTGAACACTGAAAAAGAAATTGGAGAAAGCTTTGACTTATCTGCAAAGGGTAATGGAATTGCCCTCATTAATGTAAACAGACGTATCAAGATAAAATATGGTATTGAATATGGTATTGAAGTTGAAAGTAAGGAAGGTATAGGAACAACAGTTAAAATAATTTTACCAAAGACATCATTATAGGGAGGTTTAACCATGTATAAATTATTAATTGTTGAAGACGAACAGTTGACAAGAAATTTTCTGAAACAGATTATTCCTAAGTTATGTGATAAGTGGGAAATCGTTGATGATGTAATGGATGGTGCAGATGCACTTGAAGTATTAAAAAACCAATCTGTAGATTTGATTTTGACTGATATCAAGATGCCAGTAATGGATGGATTAGAGTTATGTAAACAAGTAAATATCCTATATCCAGAAATACATTGTGCCATTTTATCAGGTTATGGGGAATTTGATTATGCCAAATCTGCTATTAAATACAACGTGAGCAGCTATTTATTAAAACCAATAATCAACGAAGAATTAAAGAATATGCTTGAATCTGTAGCAGAAATATGCCACAAAGAACAATGTGAACAAATTAAATATAATGACCTTATATCAGCTTCCAATAAATATAAAGAAGCCATTATAGCCAAGTTTTTGAAAGCTGTCATTACAGGTTCTCATATGGAAATTCAATCATTATATCCTATAATGTATGATTTGCATATCAATCTATTTGATGCCGAAGGAATTATACTCATACTTCAAATAACAGAGGATAACCTGATTGAAAACAATGTGAAGATAACTAACCTGATTCTATTGAAATTATTACTATTCAATACAGCGAGAAAACAAACTATGGATACCTCTACAAAAGTATTTATAGATTCCAATGAAAACACTGTATTGCTTATACCCATTGATGAAGATGAAGATTATAAAAAAGTTATCCTAGATATGTATGAAAAGATTGATACTGCTTATTATAAAGAAACCAATCTACACATATTTTCTATAGCAGGAACTAAAGAAAATGAATTACTACAATTAAATGTTTCCTATGAAAATGCAAAAAAAGCTTTCTTACAAACCTTATTCACCAAAGATGAGGAGAGTAATATTCAGTTGTACTCTGAACAATCCTATCAAAATTATATAAAAACTTTACATAGCTATATGGCAAATTTGATTTATACCATCCATAACAATGATACAGTTAATCAAGAAGTACTATCCAAAGATATTGGCAACTTCTTATATGAGCAGATCAACAGCTGTTACTTATTAAAAACACTAAACTACATAATAACTCAGTTAAAAACTAATATTCCTCTGAACGAAGATGTTATAAATAAAATATATAAAATACTGATAGATTCAAAAGACACCCTAACTGACAAAAAAAATATATCAGCCTTTATTATCAACATGTCAAACATAATAATAGAAAACCTGCATAAAAAGAATTCAATGTGTGATGAAAATCTACTCATAGAGCAGACAAAACAATTCATATATAAACACTATATGGAACCAATCAGTCTATCTCTCATTGCAGATGAATTAAGCATTTCCTATTCTTACTTAAGTAACTTATTTCATGAATTAGAAGGACAATCCTACATAAAATTCTTGACAGAAGTAAGATTAAAACACGCAGCCAACCTACTAAAGAACAACGAATTGAAACTAGGTTACATCACCAAAAAAGTTGGTTACATAAGCGTAAAACACTTTAGTTATGTTTTCAAAAAATACTATGGTATCTCCCCAGGAGAATATAGAAAAAGATTTAAATAAATTCTCCTACAACATTAACTGGAATATCAACCATCTGTTTTAATTCATCAAGATACCCGATATCCATAGCCAAAACAGCACAAGTAGCAGGTCCACCTGATTTATTTACATCAACACATACATCCTCATAAACCTTGAACTCCAAATTACCAGTCCTAGCCATTTCACTTGCCTCATAAGCAATACCTTTTGACCCAACTGGTAAAACATCTTTTATAAACTCAAGGCTCTTGATCTTCTTAAGAATATCCAATGTCATTATCTCACCTTTATCACCTACTACTTCGTTGCCTACTTTTGGAATCCCCACAGCAACAGCTAAATTACCCTCTTCAGCCTTAGGAAAATTCCATATATCTGTATTCACCTTCCCAATAACCGTTAACCCTATCCCCGTAACCGTAACGGGAATATTCTCTTCAGTACTCCCTGTAACCACAGACTCCTTATCCAACCCAATCTTATCCAAAGCATCATTAATACCATCCATAATCCTTCTACCCGTATCATTCATTTCAACCGCAAAAGTATTAACAACCGTTATAGGCTCAGCCCCCAACGCTATAGTCTCAGATAAAGAAACAACCGCCGTATAATACCCCGTAACATAAGGATCAACCTTAATCACATCATTCTCCTTATTACCAATCCCCCCACAAGAATCACAAGCAACCGTCAATATATCCTTATCCCCCAAACGAAGTATCGTAATATCTCTAAATTTTTCAATCATTGTTCTTACTCCTTTTAATTATATTTTGTCTATATCTTTTTAATCTATATATATCTTTTTCTATTAAAACAAATATCTGTAATAGCCAGAAATTACTCACATAGAAGAAAAAGTGTTTTGTAACGGGTAATCAAGTAAGTAAAATAGTAGATGTATATGTGGAGTAGTGAGGCAGGACGCCGAACCCAGCTTTTAACCTGACAGCCCTACTGGACTGTCAGGAATAATAATGGACTCGATGTCCATTATTATTCGTTGGGCTCAGGACGAGCAATTCGCTGGCGTAACATATACATATACTATTTTACCAATGACAAGTCTATACAAAACACCATTTCTGACATACTTGCAAGACGACTAATTATTATCCTTCATTTGAACCAAAACCCCATACCCATTCTTATACTCAATCTCAATTATCATCCCAGGCAATATCTTAAAATGCCACCTATCCTCACTATCCAAATCCAACAAATACATTATTGCTGTTCTTATAACTCCTCCATGAGTCACAATCACACTAGTCCCATTGTCATCCTTTATCTTATCAAGAAAACTAATCACCCGTTTATCAAAATCCAATACATTCTCACCTTCTGGAATAATATAATTTCTATAATCATTCATAAAACTATTATATTCCTCTGGATATTTCTCCACAGCCAAATCAGATGTCATCCCTTCAAAAATTCCATAATTCATTTCACCAACTTCTTCAACCAATTCAGCCTTCTTACCAATACATTCTCCTATCTTTTCAGAAATAACCCTAGTCCTTTCAAGAGGACTAGAATAAAAATAATCAACATCTTTCAACTTAATATAATCCAATATCCTATCTATCTGATTCAACCCATTCTCAGTAAAATCCGAATGAGTAACCCCATAAATAAGTTGTTCCACATTAGCACGAGTCTCACCATGTCTAACAAAAATAAATTTCATCCTTAATCCCCCATTATGATATTTTAATAAACTAAACTAACGTTTCCAACAAATAAGCACTCAATAAAAATACAACCTGTGAAAACTCAACAGTCATACCAATGACATCACCTGTTATACCACCAAGTTTTTTACTAATACTAGCACTAACCATCATCACAATTACACTTGTTATAACAACAGCTCCCAACAACAGATACTCTTTCAACAAAACAATCAATACAATTAATAATAAAAATCCAGCTACAACATGAAACCACTTAGTATTATCTATAAAATCTTTCCCCATACCTGATTCTTTAGCATATTCATTAATTGAACACACAAATAACGCAAAACATCTCCCAGCAACAGGAAAAATCAATATCGTAACTGGATTACTATAACCAAGTAACGCTAACATACTCATGAAATATAGTATCAACGCAATAACACCAAAAGAACCTATTCTACTATCCTTCATAATATCAAACATTCTATCCCTATCCCTGCAACTGAATATCCCATCACTAACATCTGCTAAACCATCCAAATGCAAACCACCAGTAATAATCAAATAACCCACAATTATCAACAGAGAAGCTACAATAGGAGCCATCTTATCCCCATAATAACTTATTGGATATAAAATCCCTCCTATAATAAGACCAATCACCGGCATATACTTTATCCCTTTAATAAAATCCTTACTATTAAAAGAAAAACTATAACTAATAGGAATTCTCGTTAAAAAAGTTAACATAAGTATGAAACTCTTCATCACTTATCAGCTCCCTTAATCTTCATAGGTATTGACGATACCATAAAATAAACCTCATCCGCTCTACTTGCCACATATTGATTAATTCTTCCCGCTATATCTCTAAATATACTACCTAACCTATAAGCTGGAACCAATCCCATCCCAACTTCATTAGTAACTAAGATAATCTCCTTACCATTACTCTCCATAAAATCAAGTAGCTTCTTGACTTCACCAAAAACATAATCTTCCACCATCTGTATATCCTCATTACTACAACTATCATAATCAATATCTTTATCAAACATAAGATTAGTCACCATGGTAGTAATACAATCCAACAAAAACAAATCAGTTGACATAACTATATCCCTATCAATATTATCAAACCCCTTATACCTCTCAATAGTCAACCACTCCTGAGGTCTTGACTTCCTATGCTTCTTAACCCTATCTTCCATATCCTTATCAGTAACAATAGCCGTAGCAATATAAGCAATATTCCTACCCCTAACCTTAGCCAATTGTTCTCCATAAGTACTCTTACCACTACGAGCACCACCAGTTACCATAACAATTCCCACAACATTCACTCCTCATTATAATAAATTCAAAATTACTAATCTCTGTATCCAAAACAAACGCTGACTAATAATACATTGTAACATTCAATCTAATTTTCCACACACCACTACCCCAGTAGGTAAATATGTATACAAATAAAGCGACTTATAAATATTTGAAAAGAAAATCTTAATGAGTGGAAAGAAATATTACGTTAAGAACCTTAACTGTTTGACGAAGGAGTTGTTAAGGTTTAGTAATGTTTCTTGGAACGAATTTAGTTTTTCTTCAAATATTTGTTAAGAGCTGTTTTGTATACATATTTAACCTACGGAAGTTCACCACTAAATAAAAATCTACAAAATTTTATTTAATCTTCTAACCAGCTTTTCATTATCCCCATGCCTCTTAACCGCAATCCTAACAAACTCCTCACTCAACGATTTAAAATCATCACAAACCCTAACATACATATTATCCTTCAATAATTCCAAATTCAACATATTTCCCGAGAAATAATCCAACTTACATAAAAAGAAATTACTATAACTCTTATACACCTTAAGATTACTTACATTACATAATCCCTTATACATATATTCTCTTTCTCTTTTTACCCAATTATTAACTTTTTCACAAAAATCATTATCTCCAATAACCTTTGGCACAATATCAAGAGCAAAAGTATTCATAGTCCAAGGCTCCTTATATTCTTCCATCTTTTCTACAACCTTATCATTAGTCACCCCATAACCTATTCTCAATCCAGGCACAGCATAATACTTAGTCATGGATCTAAGAGAAAACACATGTTCATAACCTGTACAATTCCCAACAGGCTCATATCCAGTAAATTCAACAAAAGATTCATCAATAAACAAAAAACTGTTTTCTCTCTTTACTAGATCTACTATTTTACTAACTATGTCTACTCCAAGATATTTTCCCGTAGGATTATTAGGATTACACAATACTACAACATCCGGCTGAAACGTCTCCATCTTCCTAGAAAACATACCTATATTAAACCTAAAATCATCATCACTATCTAATACATAATCATCTATCTCACTGCCAGCCAATAAAAAAGCTCTCCTATATTCATTAAATGTTGGTTCAATAATAAGAACCTTTTTAGGCTTCACAGCTCTAGCAAACAAATATATAAGTTCACTAGCACCATTACCCATAATTATTTTATTAGAATCAACATTTATATATTTTGCTACAGCTTCTTTTGCAGCAGTTCCTCCAATATCAGGATATTTACCTATATTGTCTATACTAGATATTATAGTCTCTCTAATATCATCTGGTAAACCTAAAGGATTGATGTTAACACTATAATCAACAACTTCCGAGTTACCATAATACCCACCATGCTTATTCATAGAGTTCATTCCTTCCTATGTTAACAACTATTAAGTCAATCTCCAACAATAATTCTAATCTCGTAATTAAAATACCATCAATATTATATAAAAGATACTACTAATAATATTAAACAAATCATTCCAACTGTAATAATCTCAGATACATACATAATCTTAGTAGATTTTATTATATGTTCTCCACTTAGTTCTTCTCCAATATCACCTATTGCTGGTTTTACAACAACTTCATTAAAATATGTGTTGGTTCCACCTATTTGTATATTTAATAACCCTGCTACTACTGATTCTGGATAGCCGCAGTTAGGGCTTTTATGATTTCTATTATCCCTTTTTAATATTTTCCATCCTTGTCTGAAATTATATCCTAGTATACCTCCAGCCAATAACATAAAAAAACTTCCAATCCTAGCTGGAATATAATTAAAGATATCATCAGTTTTAGCAGAAGCAAATCCTATATCTTTGTAATGGGAATGGAGATATCCCACCATTGAATCTAGTGTGTTTACTGCTTTGTACATAAAAACAAATTGTACAGGCATATTGAATATGAATCCAATACCTATAAACATAAGAGGTGCAAGTATACCGTCTACAGTATTTTCTGCTGTTGTTTCGATGGCTCCTCTAATAACCTCTTCTTTAGTTAGGTGATTGGTATCTCTTCCTACTAGATAGGATAATTGTTTTCTGGATAGATCAAGGTCATCTTTATCTATGGCTTTCCAAACTTTCAAAACTTCATCCTTCAAACATTTAGCTGCTAATGATGTATAGAGGAGATAAGTTGTAACAATATCTCTAACATAAGGATGTATTTTACCGCAAGCAAATAATAGAAGAGTAATCATAGATACAGTTATTCCTATTGTTGCAAAAAGCAAGATGAAGCCACCTGCTTTTAGAGGTATTTTGCTTTTTCTTATAGTTTTTTCTAGTTTGCTTATTAGTTTTCCTATGTAGATGATAGGATGGGGTATGTTTAGTGGATCCCCGAAAATCCTGTCAAGTATTAGGGCAATACATGTTATTATAATAACTTTCAATGATAACACCTCTTAGATGTAATTTTTTAGCTAACATATTAATGGGGGTCAGGGTAAAGTGTTATAATCACTTGCCTTACCCTGAGAAGCGGTCGGTCTGCGTGATTATAACACTTTACCCTTCTACCCGTAATTGTAGTGTTAGATATATTTATAAATTAAGTAAAATATATTGAACTTGTTAAAATGGTTTATAGCTGTTTAAGTTCAATATGTATAATTAGTTTTGTTTGTCAACTTCTTTTTTTATTGGAACTAATTGTTGTAAATAATGTCTTTTATTTTTTCTAGGTCGATATGTTTACGTACTAGATTTGCTAGTTTATCGTATTCCATGTCTTTTAATTTTGCGTAGTCTATGTTGTTGTTGCAATCTAGTCCTTTTTTCTTTCTTATGTTATCGAGTATTTGTTTTCTTAGTTCATCGTTATCGAATATTCCGTGTAGATATGTTCCGAAAACATTTTTCTTGGCGTTGATGGCTCCGTCTAATCTGTTATCTTGTAGTTTGATTAGGGGAGTACTTTCGCCCATTAGGTAAGTTTTACCCATGTGGATTTCGTATCCGTTTACTTTTAGGTTACAGGATTTTTTTGCGAAGGGGATTTCCAGCATTATGTTTCCTGTTATTTGGGTTGTTTGTTTGATTTCTTCCATTTCTGTTTTTATTTCTAATAGACCTAGACCATTTATACTGTTCATGACAGTTTCTACGCCTTTTTCGTCGGTTATAGTTTCTCCGAGCATTTGATAGCCTCCGCATATACCAATTATGGGGATATCATTTCTGTGGGCTCTATAGATACCTGCTTTTAGGGATGAATTGTGTATGTATTCCATATCTTTTAGGGTATTTTTACTGCCTGGTATGACTAATAGGTCTATGCCTTCAAAGTCTTCGTTTTCTTTTATGTATCTTACGGATACTCCTTCTTCTAATTCAAAGACAGTGAAATCTGTGAAATTGGACATGTATGGTAAACGGAGAACTCCAATTATGATGTCTCCTTCTGCTTTTCTATCAAATCTTTCTGTAACGCTGTCTTCATCATCTATTTTTAATGGTTCAAAGGGAATTACTCCTAGACATGGTATTTGTAGTTTTTCGTAGAACATATCTATGCCTGGCTGGAGAATTTTCTCGTCTCCTCTGAATTTATTTATTATGTATCCTTTGATTCTTTTTCTTTCTTCTGGTTCAAGGAGCATGACTGTTCCATAGATTGAGGCAAATACTCCACCTTTATCAATGTCACCAATAAGTATTACTGGAGCGTCTACCATCTCAGCCATACCCATGTTGACTATATCATTTTCCCTAAGATTAATTTCTGCTGGACTTCCTGCTCCTTCTAATACAATGACATCATACTTGGATTGTAACTTGTTGTAAGCTTCTACTATATGGTCTTTTAATCCTGCTTTTGTGCCGAAGTAATCTTTTGCGCACATATTCTTGAATATCTTACCATTCAATATTACTTGACTTCCAACATCACTTGTTGGTTTTAGTAGGATTGGATTCATTTCGACAGTAGGTTTTATACGAGCGGCTTCAGCTTGTACAACTTGGGCTCTGCCCATTTCGTTCCCATCTTCTGTTACAAAAGAATTTAGCGCCATATTTTGTGATTTGAATGGAGCTACACTAATTCCATCATCATTTAAAATTCTGCACAAAGCAGCAGTAAGTATACTTTTACCAACGGTAGAAGCTGTTCCCTGAAACATAATATTATTCATTTTATCACTCCATTTTTTTATGCTAGATGCATTTTTATTAGTACTTTCTAATCTTTATCAAGTTATTGGTTGTAATAAGGAACTTACAATATTTTTTGCTCTAATGGGGGATAATGTTTGCAGAAATGTTTAAAGAATTAATATATGTACCATAAATATACATTAAAACAAACCCATATCTCCACACGCAATCTGGATTTAATATACATAGTAATCCATGTAAGTATCCTGACTTATACATAAGCCTAATGCAATGCCTTCCCAAATGCTGATTCAGTGGCTTTTATTGCATTAGTAGTAAATACAGTAGCGGTGGCTGTACTGGATTTTCACCAGTTTCCTTATAAATATAGATTACTTAACTCACTTTTACATATTATAAATAATATTGGTGAGCATATATTAAATTATATATATGAAATCATTATATTCTATAACAAATATAAAATCAATAACTTGACACAAATAAGTTTTTGGATTATACTCAAGTTAATTATTTAGATGTTTGTCTAATAATCTAATAAGTATATAAGGAGTGATTTAATATGAAAAGATTTATTATTTCATTAACAATAATTGCAATGATATTAGTTGGTTGTAAAGGGACTGAACAACAAAATAATGAAGATGCCCAAAACGTGATTAATGATGAACAAGAAGCAAAAGATGATACTACTGATGAAGGTCAATCAGATAATGATGTATTGGTAGATGGCACTGAAGAAGAAATTGCTACAAGCCTGAATAAAGCTTTTATGGATAAAAATTTTGAATTCGTTAGTAACAACTTTAATTATTCTGCTCAATTGAAACAAATGGTTAATGTAAAAATGCTAAAATCAGCAGACAGCCAGATTAATAATTTAGCTGGTGAATTTGAAAAAGTATTATCTACACAAGTAGTGGAACAAGATAATAATAAAATAGTTATTATAACAAATAAGTATAGTAAATCTAATATCAACTGTACTGTATCATTTAATAAAGATAAGGTTATTGAAGGTTTTTCCTTGACACCAGCTCAAGATGTAGAAGAAGTAAGTGTTCCTGAGAATGTTAAAGAAATAGCTGTTGAATTTGGTGAAGAAGAGTATAGACTACCTGGATTGTTAACTATTCCAAAAGATAAAGATGAATATCCTGTCGTTATTCTTGTACATGGTTCTGGTCCAAATGATAAAGATGAAACTGTTGGACCAAACAAGCCATTTCGAGATATTGCATACGGACTTGCAAGTAAAGGTATTGGAGTTCTTAGATATGATAAAAGAGTATTTGCTCACCGTGATAAATGGATATCAGAACAAGAGGAATTGACCGTTTATGATGAAACCATAGATGATGTGGTATATGCATACGATTATATTCTAGATAACAAAGATATTAATGCTTCGGGTGTTTATGTACTTGGTCATAGTCTCAGTGGTTACTTGATGCCTCGTATAGCTAATGAGATTCCAGACGCAAGTGGTTATATTGTATTTGCTGGTCCTTCTAGACCTATGGAAGATTTATTGGTATATCAAATACCTTATTTATCTAATCTAGATGGTAAGATTACTGATGAAGAACAACAGCAAATTGATTATTATCAAAGTGTCTACGATAAAGTTAAAAATATTGATGAATCCAGTAATTATACAACTGCAGATTTGGGTGGAGTAGGCAAAGCTTATTACCTTGATCTAAAAGATTATAAACCTGCTATAGTCGCAAAAGACATTACTAAACCAATGCTATTTTTACAGGGTAAAAGAGATTATCAAGTTACTTTAGAAGACTTTAATATGTGGAAAGAAAGCTTGGAGTCAAAAGATAATGTAACAATGAAATTATATGACGGACTTAATCATTTGTTCATGAAAGGTGAAGGTACTCCTAATCCAGATGAATATTTTGTACCTTCCAGAGTTGATGACAAAGTTATTAGGGATATCTCAGAATGGATTTCTTCTAATTAAGATTCATTGGATAGCTTCATTTGCACATAAAGGGAAACCTTATATTCATCTAAACAAATAAGATTTTTTTAAGAGCTGTGGGATATATTGGGTTTATTTATCCTACAGCCCTTTTATTTATAAATATTACTCAAATTAGTTTACATAAATTACTAGCTAAGTTTATTTTATATTAAGTATTAACTAGGTTGTAACGTAGCGTTTAAGTCAATTGTCATAATGGAATTAACTGGTCTTATTACACCGGCACATGTATTATTAGATTGAGCTATATCATTGAGTTCGAATAACTCATTCTGTGTTATATATGCTAGGAAAGAAGATCCTCCCCCATCAATATTCATAAGATATTTTATATCTCCAAATATATCTTTTGCTATTTCAATCAATTCATAGTAATTAGCCCCAGCACTTTTTTTACTTCGACCTGAACAAACCATAATGAAAAACTTATTATCGCCAGTTACTCCGATAACTGTTCTTGGATGTTTTTCTATTTTATGAATTTCAGATTCCTGAGTCTGCATAGATAATCTTGTCAACCATCCCTCTTGGTAGAATTCTTTCTCAAGTTTCGTCCAATCATCAAATGCTTTACCTTCATATATTAAGAACATTCCTCCACCATAACACCATTCATATTCATCTGAATTTTTTAAGTATAATTGATAAGATATATCCTTAATATCCATATAGCCATCCTTGTCAAATAAAGCTTCATTGAATAGCTTTTCCCATTTCTCTTGGCTAAGAGATACTACTACTCCTATACTAGGTAATACTACATCTCCCTTTCTGATGGTAACAACAAAATCATCAACACATATAATATTTACTCTATTTTCACCAACTATTTTAGTATAGCTGTTATAATCTACTTCATTTTTATCTTCACCCATAGGTGTATAAATAATTACATCTCTTTCATCATTTACATTAATATCTTCATCATCCCATTGTATCTCAGTTCCATTAAGAATGATTTTACCAGCTGATAATTGTTTTCTAAAGAATTCTATACCACCATTTTTCTTTTTACCAATTGCAGCTTTATTGTACAATGGAAATGTTTCAACTGGTTTCAACTGGTTATTTTCATATTTATAATCAATATGCCAGCCATATTTATTAATTCTTTCTTTTTCCCTTGAATCCCTTAATCTGTTATATAACTCTATTGTCTTAGGTGTAATAAAAAACAAGAAGTTTGAGGCAATATAATTTCCTTCTTTTTGCCTTTTAAAGAAACCTCTTGGGTCAACTGCGCTGGTAAACGTATTAATTCTAACATTGATATCTTTTTTATTATCAATTTCTATATAGTCTACTTTAACATCATTGGACCATCTATCTTTAAAAAGATAATCATTTAGATGTACACCTTTAAAATTATTACCAATATGTTTTTTTATTTTCTGTTGTCTAATCTCTTCTTTATTGTACACATCATACTGTTCATCTTCTTTTACCTTATTAATATCTTGTAACTCTATTATTTCATGGGAATTAGAGTTAAAAAATACGTTAGGAAATTCCTCAAACAAAGTATTTATATCTTTTTCATATGCTTCCATCCCTATACAATCATATATCCAACTTAACATTTTATAATTTAATTCTGTTTTTTCTACCATACTGACATAGTTAAATATATTGTAACCCTTATGGATATAAATAAAATGCAACTCATCTTCTCTAAGAGCATTTGTCAATGCTCTAGTCACTAATTTTTCTGATCTACAACATACAAAGGAATCTATATTAAGCTCTTTGAATGACTCTAAGCACCATTCTCCAAATCCGATCAAAATATCATCTGGATTATCAACTTCCAATTTACTAAGATCAAATCCATAGTCACAGTCTTCATCTATTACAAAAGTTATATCTCCTATGTTAATATCTTGATCAGTTTCTCTTATATATTGAACAATATCTTCCTTAGTAGGTATAAAAGTAAAATTATCTTTTTCTTTTGTGATAACATATACTTTTTTGAAGTTGTCTTTTATCTTATTGAGAAATGTAATTAGTTGTGCTACATAAGCATAATTGTCAGCCACTAAATATACATTTTTATTCTTTTCCTGTAATCTATTCAATATATCACTTTGGTCTATTCCATTTATCTCACCATAAGAATATGAATTACTGATAGCTTCTTTTACATAATCTATGCAATCTTGTCCAAAGTACCTATATCTTTTTTTAATTACTTGATCATAGATCATTGCATCTGTTTTTTCATTCATATCTGATAAGAACATGAAGAAATCTTCTAATTCATCCATATATTCATGATATTGTAGATCCCCGATTATACCTTTTTTATATAGTTTTTCAGCAAGTTCATCTTTTATATATTTATTTTGTGTTATTATGTCTGCTGTGACATCTATATATTGATATTGCTTTATCTTTTGATATACAATATATCTTTCTCTTCTAAAACATCCTTTAATAAAATTCTTATCTGCTATATACATTATCTATCCCTCTTCTGTATGGTGCTTATTTATGTCTTATAAAAAGAAGCATTAATGTTATATATTTCAAGTATTATAAATGCTCCCTCCAATTCAAAAAATAATCGTAAAACACATAACCAGCACATCTTTCTATCACATTCACATTTTTTAATATTTTCAAATCTTTATATGAACTAAAGCTATTAATTGATCTATCTATATACTGACTAATTGAATCAATAAATTCATCTCCTAATGAATTGACTAATTTACCTGTGAATATAACTCTTTCCAAGTCTAGTAAAGTTATGATGTTAATCAATGGTTCACATATATATCTTGAAACATCTTCAATTATAGCTCGTATCCTGCTATCTCCTGATTTATATTGTTCAACAAAACTTTCCAAGAATAATCCTGACTTTTTCTCAATTGCTGTAATTGATGCTTCAGTTGTCAAACAACCCTTTTGTCCACATTCACATTGTTTAGGTTCATCAATTGAATGAATTCTTACGTGACCGAATTCACCTACAGTTTGACTGCTTTTCAATAAAGAACCATCTAAAACAAGAGCTGCACCAATACCTGAATCTAACTTTATGAGCATATAATTATTCAATAGCTGTTTTCCGTAATCTGTTTCAGCCAACATATTGACATCATTTTTTATTAGAACTGGAATACCTAAGTATTCCAGCTCTTTCAAAATATTTACACCATCTAATCCAAGATTTTTAGATTTTATTACTAATCCGCTTAATGAATTGATTATCCCTTCAATACTAATTCCAATACCTAATATTCTTTTTTTATCAGCATAACTAATTACTTGTTCTAATAAGTCTTTCACTATATCTAGAACATTTCCAATATCATCTTGTCTTTTATATGTTCGATCAACTAACATGTCACCATCTACATCAAATAAACCCACATTAATCTTTTCCACTGAGACTTCTACTCCAATAGAGCATATATTCTCATTATTTATAGATAATGCCATTGGGTTTCGCCCTTTTGATTTATTTTCAATAGTAACTTCTTTGACAATCCCTTCGTTCAATAATTCTTTAACTAGATTAGTAATTGTTTGATTAGACATATTAGTCATTTCAGCAATCTGAGCTCTATAGATGTTTTTCTCTGAATAGATCAGCTCTAATATTTGCTTTTTATTATTAATCTTCATTAAATCTGGACTAGTAACTTTAATCATATTCTCTCCCTACTTACTTAAATATTTTATTAGCTTCATCTTGTATTTGTTTCATTCCTTCTTCAGGTGTCGTATCACCTATAGCTATTTTTTCAATAGTTTCTGAAATAGCTGTAGATAATTTTGGATATTCTTCAATTGGTGGTCTAGCAACACCATATGTCAACGCTTTTGCAGCTTCAATCATATGTGGATTTTCTTCACCGAATTGTTTATATTTATCGCTTTCTCTAGCTGAATTTGATACTGGTAAGTAACCTGCTTTTATTGCCCATTCTGCATGATTCTCTCCAGTTGTCATATATTTTATAAACTTCAAAGTTTCTTGTTGTACTTTATCATCACTCTTGAACATGAAATAATGGTTAGAGCCTAACCCTGTAGCTAACTTATCTTTTCCTGGTAACATTGCTACTCCTACATTCATTTCATATTTATTAATATAAGCATTAGCTGCTCCTTGTGTAGCGTACACCATAGCTACTTGTTTGTCAATAAATGGGTCTTGTCCAACAGCTGTAGGTGCATATCCGTCCTTAATCATCTTAGTATAGAACTCTAATGCCTCTAGACCTTTTTCGTTGTTGAATCCAATATTGTTTCCTTCTGCATTAAGTACGTCTTGACCATTTTGCCATAAGAATGTCTCAAATGTCCAAGTAGTTCTTTCATTAGGTGCTATAGGTAACCATACTCCATATCTATCTCCGTCAGATAGCTTCTTAGATATATCATATAACTCTTCCCATGTTGTTGGTGGATTATCGATTCCTGCTTCCTTAAACATATCTTTATTATAGATTAGATATAATGTTCCAGCCTCAATTGGCACAGAGTAGATTCTTCCTTTATACTTACCAGCTTCTAATAAACCTATAGGTAAATCACTTTTCAATTCATCATCAAGGATTTCTCCCATGTCAACAAGTTTTCCTGAACTCTCTAATACTCCAGTCCAAGTAGGATATCCCCAAAGCATATTTGGTTCTTCTCCTGAAAGTAATGCAGTTTGAACTTTTTGAAGCATCTCTTCTCCAGTTGCAACAAACTTAGCATTTATTTTTACATTTGGATTTTGTTTTTCGTACTCAGCTATCATTCCATCCAGTACTTCTGTTTTTTCTGCTGTGTATCCATGCCAGAATTCAACAGTTACTTTCTCTTCTGTATCTTTATTATCGGCTTTATCTTTATTTTGCTCTACTGCATCTTTGCCATTGTCATTATTAGTATCTTTTGTTGTATCTTTTTTGCACCCGCTAATTAATAATGATACTATACATAGAGTTGCTAGTAATAAAGTAACAATCTTTTTCCCTTTCATATTAAATCCTCCTTAAGTCATTTGATTAATTGAAATAATTTATTCTTTACCTCCAGAAAATGCAATACTCGCTATTACTTTCTTCTGGAAAATTACAAACACGATTATAACTGGTAATAAAGTTAATGTTGTTCCAGCCATTAATGCTCCCCAATCTGTTTCGATAGCATTAACTTCTTTAAAATAAGCTAATCCCAATTGTAATGTATATAACTCTTCTTTATTAACAATCAGCAACGGCCAAAAATATTGGTTCCAGGCATAGATGAATATTAATATAAAAGATGTAGATAAAATGGGTTTTGATATAGGAAGAACTATAGAAGTAACAATCCTAAAAGTTGAACATCCATCAATCATAGCCGCTTCTTCTATTTCCTTTGGTATTTTCATAAAGAATTGTCTTAACAAAAATACTATCAATGCACTCCATGTAAACGGAACTATTATACCTGGTAAAGTATTCAATAAATGTAATTCTTTTAGTATTAATATCATTGGTATCATAATTGTTTGTGCCGGTAACATCAATCCAGCTAACAAAATGACAAACAGTAAATTCTTTCCTTTGAATTCCATTCTTGCAAATGCATAAGCAGCCATTACTGATGTTACTAACTGCCCGATTATGATAAATATTGTAACTGTAACACTATTCATAAAGAATCTAACGAATGGAAAGCTAGAAATTGCCTTACTGAAATTATCAAAATTAAAACTGCTTGGTATCCATTTTATCGGAATAGTAAAGATTTCATTTGCTGATTTGAATGATGTTGATATCATCCATAAAAAAGGCAATATCATTGCTATCGCTATTCCATATAAAATAATATACTTGGATATTTTTTTAATAGTCATATCAATTCTCCTCAACAAATTTTTTCTGAATTACTGTAATCAATACAGTTAGTGCAAACAATACAAATGCTATGGCAGATGCATATCCTATTTCATACTCAACAAAACCGACTTTATATAAATAAGTAACCAGCATCTCTGTTTTTCCTATAGGACCTCCATTTGTTGTTACTTTCACAATATCAAATATTTGAAAAAATGAATATATTGTACTTGATACTATAACAAAAAACATTGTAGGTCTAAGTAGCGGCATGGTAATTCTAAAAAACTTTTGAATGCTATTAGCTCCATCTATCTCAGCAGCTTCATTGATAGATTTGGATATGGATAACAGTCCGGCTATAAATATTACCATATTGTAACCTATGCTTTTCCAAACTCCTATGATGATAAGTGCTGGCATAGCCAAATTCGGATCGGAAAACCACTTCTTAGGTCCTATACCAAATACAGATATAATGCTGTTTAACAAGCCATATTTATCTGGTAAGAAAATCCAAGACCACACAACCCCTACAGCTACAAGTGAAACAATATGAGGTAAGAAGAAGACACCTTTCAAAAATTGATATCCCTTTATTGTTTCATCCATTATATAGCTAAGTACCAATGATATAAAAACACTTAATGGCACTGTAATAGCTGCATATACCAATGTATTCTTAAGTGCATTAAGGAAATCTTTATCATCAAATAACCTCATATAATTCTGAAATCCAACAAAGACTTTGTCTATTGAAAACCCGTTCCATTCAACAAGTGTAAGACTAAAAGAATATATAAGAGGTATTATAAAAAATACTATGAATAAAATGTATGTTGGTGCAATTAATAAGTAGGGTGTGTATTTTTTCTTATTCAAGAATATTCCTCCTTTCTGTATTAATCAAATGACTTGATTAATTAATTTCATTATAAATATTTTGTAGTTATTTGTCAACATATTTTTTCTAATGATTTGATTAATTGTAATTATGCACAAAAAAACTATACTAAATATATTTTTTATAATAATATATATAGTATAGTTAATATCAACAGATTTTATTAAGATTCTAACCAAAACCTACTTGCAAGCCTTTAATTTCATGACTTTTATCCTCTATGATTAACAATGCTCTTTAATTCTTTTGCCCTAATATCTTCCAATTTATAATACTCTCCATTAATTTCATCTGATAATTTTTTACCTAACCCTAATTGGATAAAACCGCTTTCTGTATCAATTACCATAGTTTGTATACCTTCATTTCTTATCATCCCAGCCATATGTAAGACATCATCTATAGGCTTACCCTTGTTCAATGAAACATTAGCTTTGCCATCTGTGACAAGCACCATCAAAGGCTCTGTATCAGGTTCTTTTACTTTATATGATTTTAGCAATTCGTAAGCTGCATATAACCCAGAAGCTAAAGGAGTTTTCCCCCCTGTAGGTATATTCTTGAGCCTCTTTTCTGCCATATCTACACTTTTTGTTATTGGAAGTAGAACTTCTGCTTTATCTTTTCTAAAAGCAATCATACCTACTTTATCCCTCTTTTGATAAGCATCATTCAACATTGAGATGATTGCTGATTTTACAGCCCTCATTCGTTGTTTTGTTCCCATAGAACCACTTGCATCAACTACAAACAATATTGTACTCCCTGTCCTTCTCTCTCTTATTTTTTCTCTTATATCTGACCTATCAATAACTATAGATACTTTATCATTATTTCTAAACTTTTGATAAGGTAATGCAGCCCTTAATGTTGCATCAAATGCAATAGAACTAACTTTACCTTTAGGTATGGAATATTTTATATATCTACCTTTTTGAGAATCATTCTTAACTTTAGTCCTTTTTCCAGTACCTTTTATCTTTTTAACATTATTTGTAGATTTTATTTCCAGGGGAATAATTTTGTCGTTATATAAGGGTTGTTCAATCTTTTCTTGTGAATGGGGTTCATTACTTGATTCATTACTCTTATCATTTTTCTTACTGTTATCACCAATCTGTTCATCAGTTAAATCATTGTCTCTTTTATTCATAAAATCATCATTATTATTATTCCTTTTGCTAATATCATCATTTTCTATATCTCTATTTCTTATATCATCAGTTTTACTATTATTTGAACTTGCATTATTCTGTGTTTCATCTCTATTAGTGTCCTTATCATTATTATTTGGGTCTCTCCTAGATTCATTTACATTAGGTATCTCTCTCATCCTATGAGGCAAACTATAACCTGCCGCCTCTTCAATATCATCACTAATAACATTTTTTCTTCTATCAAGTGCTGCTATTGCCTTAGCAGTTTCCACTATTGATATCTCAGCCCTATGACCTGAGCAATTTCCCCCTCTAGCAATATCAGCAGCAAAATACATTAGTTCTTCATCTACCACTACATCTTTGATAATCTCTCTAGCATCAGCTATTTCATCACGTATTCTATGATTTTCCTTTTGCCAATCCTTAATAAATCCGATAGGACCTTCTTCATATTCCAGCCTTCTCTTTATTATTTCCTTACGTTCCTGAATATCTCTAGAACCTCTACTCTCCACATATAACCCGAATCGATCAATAAATTGAGGACGTAAATACCCCTCCTCAGGATTCATGGTCCCTATCAATATGAACTTAGATTCATGACTGAAAGATAAACCTTCCCTTTCAATTTTGTTAACACCCGAAGATGATACCTCAAGCAAACAATTAACAATATGTTCACTCAAAAGATTAACTTCATCAACATACAAAATATTTTCATTAGCCTTATGTAAAACACCATAATCTACAGCTTTCTTACCTCTAGAAATTGCTTTTTCGATATCAATAGTCCCAATGAGCCTATCCTCAGTAATATTCAACGGAAGATTAACAACACTTTCACTAATTACATCAGCTAACCCTCTTACCAAAGTAGACTTTGCTGTACCTTTCTCACCGCTTATCAAAACACCACCAACAGCAGGATTAACCGCATTAAGTATAAGAGCTTTCTTAACTTTCTCCTGTCCAGCAATAGCTGCAAAAGGAAATACCAATTCTGATCTATTCATAGTCATACACCTATCCAATAATTTGTTTTACCCTTTCAAAATCTAATACTCCTTCTTCAAAAGGTCTTCTTCTCATTCTATGTGGTAACACTAACTCTGCCGCCTCTAACAAATCCTCTTTCATTACCTTAGTTCTTCCATTAAATGCCGCATTAGTGACTGCTGTCTTAACCATAGTAATATCCGCCCTATGTCCATCAACCTCTAACTCAATAGACAATCTAGCAACAATATCCAATATCTCATCTGTATATCCAACCTTACTCAACAAACTCTTAGCCTTCATTACTCTTTCATTCAATATATTATTATCTTGAATATATCTCTCAACAAACTTCTCAGGATTATCTTCATACTCCAATCTTCTCTTAATAACCTCAACCCTTTTTTCCGTTTCCCTTTCTCCCATCACTTCTACAACAAGCCCAAATCTATCAAGAAGCTGTGGTCTAAGATCTCCTTCCTCAGGATTCATGGTCCCAACCAACACAAATCTAGCAGGATGAGTATAAGATATTCCTTCTCTCTCAATAGTGTTAACCCCCATAGCCGCCGAATCAAGCAAAATATCCACAACATGGTCATCCAATAGATTAACTTCATCAATATATAGTATATTTCTATTAGCTTCCGCCAAAATTCCAGATTCAAATTTCTTCTCACCCATCTTAATAGCATGCTCAATGTCAAGAGTTCCAACAACTCTATCCTCCGTTGCACTAACAGGCAAATCAACTACTCTCATCTTACCCTTATGCTTGGTGACATCTCCAGACTCAATTAAACCCACACATTCATCACAACATTCACTTATTTCTTCTGGATTACAATGAAACTTGCAACCACTAATCTCTTTTCTCTCCGGCAACAGATCAGCCAAAGCTCTCACAGCAGTAGATTTAGCTGTTCCCTTCTCACCTCTAATCAATACCCCTCCAAGAGAAGGATTAATTATATTAAGCAAAAGAGCTTTCTTCATGTTATCTTGTCCCACTATAGCAGTAAAGGGATATTGCCTTTTTATATTTTCCATAACTTTAACTCCTTTTACTATTTTATTTAATACAAATTAATTAAATTATTTATAAAAATACTATTATTTTAACTGATGATTAATTATATTGACTTATACCGATTGCTTATCAAGTTACCACTATTGTAATTATTGTAATCTTGCAGATAAGTCAGAAAAAATCTTTTGCTCTTACGTGGCTTTTGCAAAATAGTATAGGTATATGTTTCGCCAGCTACTTGCTCGTCCTGAGCTCAACGAATAATAATGGACATCGAGTCCATTATTATTCCTAACAGTCCAGTAGGGCTGTCAGATTAAAAGCTGGGTTCGGCGTCCTGCCTCACTACTTCACATATACCTATACTATTTCAATATAGGCACAAACACTTTTTCTTCTTACGTACAAAGCTTTCAGGCTATTTCATATCTAATTGTGGAAGATTAGTATCTTATCAAAATTACTCTCTAAAATTTTAAAATGTAATAGTAACTATAAACATACATATTACTAGCCTAACTATAGGCTACTACAAATATGTAATGACAATTTTTAAAAATCTATTTTATTTACACTGATTTAAATAGCATTATATTAAAAATACCATAAAGCCATATCAAACCGAGAAAACAATGTACAATGTACATACCTAACAACTAACTATCCATCTCCTCAGATCCCCCTCTATCCATAAAACGGCACAACCGAAGGTTGTAAAGTGTTATAATCACGCAGACCGATCGCTTCTCAGAGTAAGGCAAGTGATTATAACACTTTACAACCTGACTGTTGCCTTTTTTAGGCAGTAATATCTAAATATCCTCCTCTATATCCCCCTCCAATTCCAAATAAACCTCCAACAGCTTCTCCTTCTGCTCATCCGTAGCCTTCCAATAACCTCTCTTCTCATACTCCATCATCTTTTCCACAATAGAAAAATAAGCCCATCTATTATTATCTTTCAATCTTTCCCTCATCTCATCATCATCAATATATTTACTATGCAAATCATCATAAATCCACTCTTCTACCTTATTAGTAGTAGCAGCTAATCCCATGATATTCTCAAATCTATCAGCAATTTTTTGAACTCCATGATATTTATGTTCCAACATACCATCTATCCATTTTGGATTTAACACTCTGGTCCTAATTCCTCTATTGATGGATTTCTCAACACTTTCTGTTTCAAGTCGTTCACCAGTCGTATCAGTAATATATATCTCCGCTTTTGATCCCTTAGCCATTTCAACTGATTTAGCAAGTCCACCAAAAAATTCATAATAATGGTCAAGGTCTGTAACCTCATACTCATGATTACTTCTTATCTGTGATACAACATCAACAGAACTAAGATTATTATTAAGCAATTCCCCTGCTTCTTTTCCTCTATGATTCTTGCTATATACATGCCTTAGACTCTTAACAAAAGTTTCACCTATCTGAGATTCATTTTCCCAATTCTTGGTTTCAAATAGCTTAGTGATACCTGTTCCGTATTCACCTTCTGCTGGTCCAAATATCCTAGATTTACATAACTCTAAAGCTTCCTCTTTTTCATAACCATCCTCTAATAGCTTCCTGTACAGTCGTTTACTATTAGATTTGAAGTAATTAAATTCATCAGTTTCATTTAGTTCATATATTGATTCAAATAATTCATTTAGATCATTGATAATATTCGAGAACATATCTCTAAAAAATCCACAGATATTTATTACTACATCAATTCTAGGTCTCTTTAATTCTTCCTCAGGTATTATTTCATATTTGGGTTCCCATATACTTCTTGACTTTCCAAGTCTTATTCCTAGATAAGCCATTATCTGTCCAACTGTTTCTCCCTGAGTCCTAGAAGTTTCAAGTCCCCATAAAACCACCGCTATACTCTTTGGATATTCTCCATGTTCCCTTAGATACTGGCTAATTGTATTCTCAGCTATTTTCTTGCCTCTCTCGTAAGCTGTTTCACTTGGAACAAACCTAGGGTCAAATTGATATAGATTATAACCTGTTGGCATTACCTCTGGATTTCTGATAGTATCTCCTGCTAATTTAGCCTTAAGATATTCTCCATTCATTAGTTTTAGAAGTCCGTTGCTCTCATTATTCTCATTACACTTACTAATTAGTTCTTCTGCGTACTTCATTGTATTATCTATTTCTATTCTTAGGTCATTTTTGAGGTTAAGACTATCGCTAATTTTACTATTTTCTTTCCAATATGTATCAATTAAGTCTTTTACTTCCCTATCTATTCGTTTTAATACGTTTATATCATTATTTTCAAGTATTTCATCATAATCATAACCACTATTAACTGCTAAGATTCTCCTAAGAGATTTTATATTACCTCTATCATATCTTAGGACAAATTCAAGATACCTGTAAACTTCTTCATTATCAAAAGATTTACCAAATACATGCAGACCTTTTGGAATAAGTGAACGGTTCATCCTATATAATTCACTTTCAATCTGGTCTAAATCCTCAGGTAAATTATTTTCCACTGCCTTCTTTAATATGTTAGTATATACATCATCACTTCTTACTGGTGATACTCTTAGGGCTTCATGGTATTCATCAATCATCGCTGCCAATTTTGCATATTCACCATATAATTCTCCTTCGATAAATGTTGGTGGTTGATAACCTATCAAGGCTGCATGAGAACGTCTTTTTGCAATCATTCCTTCTGCTGGATTACCGCAATAATAGATATAGAGATGAGGAAGATCACTTACTAACATATCTGGTAGACATCTACTGGACATACCGCATTCTTTACCTTTTAAGAATTCCAATGTCCCATGAGTTCCTACATGAATAATCACGTCAGCTTTAAACTCCTCTTTTAGCCACTGATAATATGCTATATATTGATGATGAGGCAATAATGTTTTATCATGATACACTTTTTCTGGATTCTCATGTATACCTCTTGTAGGCTGTAGACCAACAAAAACATTTTCACTTATTATTCCTGGTATCAAGAAATTATCTCCATCACTCATTACGTCACCAGGCGCTTGCCCCCATTGCTCCAATATTTCTTTTTTATACCACTTATCTTCTAAATCCTTATTATACTCTTTAGTACTATATTTAATAAAATTTTCTTCTGATCCTTCGTCAGACCATCTACCAGAATTAACTATTCTTCCCGCTGTAAAACTACTCATTAAATCATCACTACTCAATGGCTTCACATTATAACCATTATCATTCAATTCTTTCAATATATTCTCCACTGAATTGAAGGTATCAAGAAAAGCTCCTCCAAAAAGGTTATTCTCACCTGGTGGATAATTGTAGCATATAATAGCTACCTTTTTATCGGAATTTTTCTTAATTTGCAGTTTCAACCAATTTTTAACTCTGGAAACGAGTTTCAAGACTCTATCATCTATCAAACTAAGTTCCCTTACCTCAATATCAAACTCACTATTATATTCTGGTGCTGCCATTGCTCCAATAGGATAAGTCTCTATTGCTCCATCTAATTCCGGAAGCATTACTGATAATAAGAATTCTGATGAATTTATTCCTTCTACACTATTAAACCATTCACTTTCTCTTCTCTTAGTCATAAAGAACGGATGGAATATTGGTACATTGACATCTTCCAAAATACTAACTGCATAATCAGCATTTCCACCCATAGGTCCAGCACCTAATCTAAATGACATAAAATTAATGATAAAATTAACTTTTCTACCTATCCCATATAATAACCATTCTTTCAATAAGTCTTGATTATCTGTCTTAGTCTTGGAAAAAGCTATTGGCAATACATTAGCGAATGGTCTAATTTGCTCCGCTATTTTTGCAACACAAGTTGAAGTATCATTTGGATAAGTGTGTCCATAAAATAATAAAGCCACTGTAGGCTTATTACTATTAAACCCATGGATATCAGCATATTCCTTATAATCATCAAAATACATTTTCGTCTCAGGATCACATAAACCAATGTCAGGTAACTTCTCAGATTCTTGAGGTTTGGGAATCCCTTTCACTTTCCCATAATCTCTTAACAACAGATACATCATATTAGTTAATTGTAAAATAGTAGCATTCTGAAAATATTTACCTATCTGAACAAAATTTCTCATATCCCTTGGCTTCCCAACAGGAATCAATTTACCCATTTTTTCCGCCATATCAGCCATCTTTTGCATCTTACTCATATCCATAGGTTTCCTAGACTTTTTACTACTCTTTTTACTCATCCCCATATCACTAGAAGTCAATTCTCCAAGTCGCAGGAAATTTCTACCTGCTCCACCTATAGGAATTATATTCCCCTTACACTTCCCTAATCCTCTCATTACAGCCCCTACAACCTTCTTAGGACTTCCCATCAAATCTACAAAAGTGACATCCGAATCAACAATATCACTCTCCATAACCTCAAGCTTACTATCCTCTAATGCCCTAGATGCATAAAACAATCGTAACTCCAACACATCATTAAACCTTCTATTAATATCCTCTTGTACCTTAATCAATCCTGTTATCACCGATGTAGAAACCGAAATCACAGTTACCTTCACACCAATTCCCTCTCTCCATAAATTTAATTAACTACATATAAGCACTCGCCTATTTCTGCACAACAAAGCCCTTAATTCTCATACTACCTATCTGAAGACAGAAGGGTAACGTGTTATAATCACGCAGACCGACCGCTTCTCAGGGTAAGGCAAGTGATTATAACACGTTACCCTGACTGTCCCTCCAACAATACTATAGCCACATAGCTACCTTACTAACCTAGGAAAAAACACCGGCTTCCCACTCTCTTTATCTTCTGTTATATCCCCATTAATATTAAAAACATCCTTAAGATTCTCCTCACTTACTATATCCCAAGGTTCCCCTTTCAAATAAACATCTCCATCTTTAATGACAATCAATTCATCCGAATATTTAGCCGCAAGATTAATATCATGCAATACCATAAGTATAGTAATACCATTTTCTTTATTAAGACTCTCAACTAACTCCAATACCTCCAACTGATGACTTATATCCAAAAAAGTTGTAGGTTCATCCAATAATAATATCTCTGGTTTCTGAGCAATAGCCATTGCAATCCACGCTCTCTGCTTCTCACCACCAGACAGATTACACATCTTCTTATTAGCAAAATCCTTCATGTTAGTAGTTTCCAGAGCCCAGTCAACTATATCGTTATCTTGTTCACTATCTCCCTTCCACCACTCTTTGTAAGCATATCTCCCATATACTACTAGATTTCTTACTGTCACATCTGTATTACTACCATGTATCTGAGATAAAACAGCCATTTTCCTAGCTATCTGCTTACTTTTGATACCAGATATATTTTTTCCATCTAAAAAAATTTTGCCCTTATTAGGCTTGATATTCCTTGATAATGTTCTCAATAAGGTTGTTTTACCTGAACCATTAGGACCTATTATTGAATAGATTTTGCCCTTTCCTATATTTAGATTCAGATCTTTTATAACTTGGTTCTCTTTATATTTAACTGATATATTCTCAGCTCTTAGTATCTCTTCCATATAACCAACTCTCATCTATATGTATTTTAATCTTTTCTTAACAAATATAGAAAAAACGGTACTCCTAAGATTGCCATAACAATTCCAACTGGTATTTCTACAGGACTTAATACAGTACGAGCAAAAGTATCACTCAACATAACAACTGCTGCTCCAAGTAATGATGAACCAGGAATCAAGTACTTATAATCATTACCAACCATAAGTCTGACACTATGGGGAATAATAAGTCCCACAAATCCTAATAAACCAACTACTGATACTGCACTGGCAGCCAACATAGCCGCGACTGCCGTCAACCCGAAACGAACTAATTCAACATTGAGCCCTACACCTCTTGCAATATCATCACCTAAAATAAGTATATTAAGCTTTTCCGACATAAAAGAAAGTATAATCAATCCTATAATCGTATAGGGTAAAATTGTCCACAACTCAGGCCAGCTTCTAGCAGATAATCCACCGTTCATAAACATTAATGCACCATGTACTCTGTCGCTGAAGAATACCATCAATGCAGATATACCTGCTCCTAATAAGGTTGATACTGCAACACCTGCAAGTATGACTCTTATTGGTTGTATACCACCTTTCCAAGATAATACATATATCATTATCGCTGCTCCCATTGCACCAACAAACGCAAATGGTGGAACCAGCATCTGATACTTTGGAAATAATATCAATATGATTATCCCTGCAAGTCCAGCCCCTGATGATATACCAATAATACCTGGGTCAGCCAAGGGGTTTCGCATAACCCCTTGCAATATACACCCAGACAAAGCTAGATTAACTCCAACTAATCCTGCTACTATAGTTCTTGGTAATCTGATGTTCCATATTACCAACCTTTCAGCTGAACCATCATTGTTAATAATTACTTCTAATATTCTTTTCATAGACACATTCATGCTTCCCTTGGCGTTGCTTAATAGAAAAGCTATTATCAATAAAATTCCAAATGCTATAATAAATGCTATTTTATTACTGTCTTTTGAAATGGTTTTATTCATCTAAACCACCAAATACTTCAGGATATACACCTTTTGCCATATACTCAATGGCATCAACAAAGTCACAACCTGCATTGTATAAGAAGTATTTTTGTGGTAGATAAACTATATTTCCTTCTTTTACAGCTCTTAATTCTTTCCATACTTGATCTTTCCCTAATTTTTCACTAATAACTTTTTTTGCATCTTCATCAGAACTTAACATACTTGTTACTAAAATTACATCTGGGTCTTTTTCTATTATATATTCCATACTGAAAGGTGTAGTTTCTCCACCCATTCCTTCTGGCGCACAACCTGCTGCTATATTTTCAAGTTTCAATATATCTGCTACATTTCCAGCAATACTCTTAGGTAATTTTACTGAAACATCTTTTGATGTAGCATATAGTATAACCACTTTTTTTGATTCCTCTGGTACCTTATCAACTAAAGCTTTCTTTTCCTTTTCCATGTCTGCGATAACTTCTTCCGCCTTATTTGGTTCATCGATAATACGTCCCATTGCTCTAATATTGTCAATAACATCTTCATATGTTCTCATATGTAAAGCCAAAGTTTTTATTTTACTTTGTTCTAGAACTGGAATAACTCCATTCTGTAAACCAAATTGGGCTATTACCAATTCTGGTTGTAATGCAACAATTTTTTCAATATCTGGCTTATAAACTTTACCTATTACTGGTAATCCCTCTATATCCTTTGGATCTACAGGAGCACCGCCACCAGTCTCAGATGTACAGATTGATTTACCTCCTAAATCATATAATAAGCCTAGGAAAGTACCTGATATTGCTGCTATTTTTTCTGGTTTCTTCTCTAGAGTTACTTCATTACCGTACATATCAGTAATAGTAACTGGATAGCCTTCGCCTTCTGATACAGTAACTACAGCACCACCCATAGATGGCATTTTACCTTCACCCATACCTTTTGGCATCTTCTTATCCATACCTTCTGACATTTTTTTATCCATTTCTTTTGGCATCTTTTCTGTTTTCTTATCATTACTACACCCTGTAAAACTTAAAATGATCATACATCCTATTAAAGTAAATATGACTGCTAGTTTTTTATTCATCCTTTTTTTCCTCCATACAACATCAATTTTATTTGTTTTAGAATATAATTGGATTATTTTTAACTGCAGTGTGAATACACATGTTAAATTACTGCAATAAAAAATGCCCCTTAACTTCTGCAAGTTAAAAAGCATGAAAATCATCAATACAAATCTATATTTCCAATCTGCTATAATTTGGCTACCATTCCCTATATTACACACACCTACTCAAGCACTTTAAATACTTAGTTTGTATGTATATCAAAATATTTTCCACAATAAAACATTATGTAATGTCTCTATAGCATAAATAAGGGAAAACCTGCCTACCTAATACAGCAAATATCTAATCACAAGATTATATTAAGTATTCCACACCCTCCGTCACTCGCAGAGTTTTCACTTCGTATAAGTGAAAGTGTTTTAGAGACCGGCAGGTTTTCTGACTTAGTTTCCTTGTAATTCTCCCCCTTCCCATATTATCAAAAATTACTTCTTATTATGATTATTTTTAAAAAAGTAACTTCTATCACTAATACAGTGGGTTAATGTAAAACTACTCCACATTACAGCGGCGTGACCGTTCAGGTTTTGCACCTGATTCCCTATTATGCAATAAAAATTGCCACCTACTCCAATTATTCAATTTTTTTCTAGTTTAAAACATAAATCATAATATGTCAATATTATATTAATTAAAGTTTCACCATTTTCATCCAACAAACTATAAAATAGCCAATAGTCATGCCAATTTAGAAGAAAAAATATTTTGTGATTATATCCATGGGAATTAAAAGCAACATATACCTATACTATTTTGCAAAAACCACGTCAGAACAAAATATTTTTTCTGACTTACATACTCAAAATTTTTATAGGAAATAGTTTAAATTCTAAACTTTCCACTCTAAAATCTTATCCAAAAATCTTATTAACTGCTTAGTTTTAGGCTCCCTAAAAATTTTGCTACTTTTACCACTTTCTAAAATTGTATTCTCTGCTAAAAAAATAATCTTATCACATGAATTCTTGGCAAAACCCATTTCATGAGTAACTATTATTGAATCCAATCCATCATTTTGAAATTCATTAAGCATGTCTAGAACCTCACCAGTATACTCAGGGTCTAGGGCAGACGTAGGCTCATCCAATAACAGTAATTTGGGTTTAATAGCCACCGATCTAGCTATTGATATCCTTTGCTGCTGTCCACCAGATAGTTGTGAAGGATATTTATCCTTTTCCCTAGATAATCCAAATCTATCAAATAGTTTACCTGCTGTTTGGACTGCATCAGGTTTGTTTATACCAAAAGTATGTATTAGAGGAAGTATAACATTTTCCATAGCTGTCAAATGCTCAAACAATCCTTTGGACTGGAATACAAACCCAATGTTTCTACGGAGCATAACAAGTGACTTTTCATCGAAATTTATTTTTTTACCATCAATGTACATTTCACCAGAGCTTGGAGTAAGTAGTCCTCCAATTATTCGGAGTAGAGTTGATTTCCCTCCGCCAGACGGACCAATGATTGCAATAGAATTAATATCATCTTCATAGTTAATATCTTGCAACACAATACTATCACCAAAATTTTTACAGATATTTTTTAGCTCTATATTCATGTTTGTACCTCCTCTCAAACATTCTGGATAACATGGACACTGCAAAGGTAAGTATAAAATACAACGCTCCCACAAATATATAATTCTCAAACATTCTAAAATTGACTGCAGATATTTCTTGTATGGTTTGTGTCAGTTCAATTAAGGCTATTACAGATAATAGGGATGAATCTTTTATAATAGAGGCAAATTGTCCTGTCAATGCTGGTAATATTCGTGACATCAATATGGGAAAAGTCACAAATCGAAATGTTTTTCTTGGTGTAAGTCCAATAGCTTTTGATATCTCATATTGCTGACTGTCTATACTTTCTAGACCACCTCTAATAATCTCTGAGATATAAGCTCCTTCAAATATTGATAAGATGATTATTCCTGCTATATATCTGTTATCAACACCCCATGCAGTACCGATGATATAATAGAAGAAATATATTTGAACAAGCAGTGGGGTTCCTCTAATAATCTGTATATATATTTTACATAGATAGCTAATTGTCAAGATCCTAGAATTCTGCCCTATGGCAGTAATCGAGCCTATTAGCAAGCTAAGTAATAAACTTCCTATAGATATTATTATAGTCATACAAAAACCCTGCCATAGTCTCTGCTTATATTCTAATAATGTTGTAAAATCAAGTTTCAGATCAATTGCCTTTATGGACACCCACATAAAAAATATTATAATTACTATGACTAATGCAGCACTAATGACTTTATTAAGAACTGTTACTTTTTTATCATCTGTTCGTCTCATATTTTCACCTTAATCAAAGAACCAAGGAAAACCAAGCTCATCAAATGTTTCCTTTTCCTCTTTTAGATATTTTTCAGTAATTTCATTGAATCCATTATTATCTTTAAATTCTTTTATAAAGTCATTTATCTTATCAAGTAATTTCGTATTGCCTTTCTTTACTCCTATTCCCCAGCTTTCACTATCTTGAAATGGTATCAATATTGCTTCTGTTGTTTCTTCATTCAGTTTACTTTGGCGATATATGGTAAGCTGATCATATATGAAAGCATCTGCTTTACCTTGTGTTACTTCAATTACACATGCATTCTCTGATGAAAGTCCATTTATCTTTGCTTTTGTAAGATTCTCTGTTGCATACAGATACCCTGTTGTGCCTTTCTTCACATCAATTATTTTACCTTCTTGATTCAGGTCCTGGATATCATTTATATTAGAGTTCTTATTAACTAATAAACCAAGGTAGGAATGGGCATAAGGGTCTGAAAAATCAATTACCTCTCCACGTTTTTCAGTTATAGTCATTGAAGATATTACCGCGTCTACTTTTCCCGTCTGTAATGATGGTATTAATCCATCCCAGTTGATATTTTCAATTTCTACAGGTCTGTCCAAGTATTCACCTAATGCTTTTGCCAGGTCAACACTTACACCTGTTGGATTACCTTCTTCATCTTTTGTTTCAAAAGGTGGATATGCCAGTTCCATTCCTATAGTCAATGTATTGTCCTTATTTGATTTAGATTTACAACCTGATAATATTAATCCACTAAGCAATACTAAGGATAGTATCATAAGTATTCTTTTCATAGAATAAACCTCCTTTTGGTTTAACTAAAATTGTCTATCATCTTATTTAGTACCTGTCTAAAAACTTCTTTCTCGTTGTCACTAATATTATTATATTGCTTATTATGTATTTCTTCAGATATAATAATAAATGCTTCCTCTAATTCTTTCCCCTTAGAGGTTAATGATACTCTGTTGACTCTCTTGTCTTCCTCGTCTTTTATCATCTGGGTATACCCAAAATCATTTAATTTTTTAACTAGTGTTGTTATCGTAGATGGATCTTTGCCAATCTTATCTGCTAGTTCACTCATAGTTAAACTTTTATTTTTTAAAAGTGATAGGATTATATTACCATGAGAAGGTACAATTCCATTTATCCCTTTCTTCTTTAACTCTGAGATAATAAATTGATTAATCAAGACTCTAACCTTTCCAATTAAATATAATGTATTATCAGCCTTCAAGATATCACTTCCTTTCAAGAATAATTCATCTTATGTCATTTATAAAATTACTTGGATGTCCAAGTTTATTCAAATTATACTTGGATATCCAAGTAATGTCAAGTAAAAAGTTCGGATTTATTTTAATGCAATTAAAAAGATACAAAAATTAATTTTGCACCTTTTGTCTAATTATTTATATCCTTTAATACTATTTTTTATGAAAAAGTCATTTTACTAACTTCAATACCTTCTATTGATTTTAATGAGTCCTCTAATTCACTACACTTACTTTCAGTTTCTTCAGTTAACTCTAACAGGATAATACCTTCTTTGGAGGTGTTTCCTTGATGTAATCCTAATCTGGTATTGATAATACTGCCTTGTTCTGTAAGAATATCCTGCATCCTGTCAACTTCTTCTAGTCGATTGCTTACTTTAATTCCAATAATAGTTTTCATACTTTTCCCTTCCTTTATTTTTTTTAATAACCTTTCAGCCTTAATAATAAATATATCTCATTATCAAGTTATCCATATTGGGGCTATTATATACATTTTATTCATTATGAATTTCTATAGAATTAAGAAACTGAGTATGTAAAAATATTATTGTGTATCAAAAAAACTGCCAGCAATTTTTCACTGACAGTTTTTTTAAATCTAATCTATTATTTTACAACTTCAAATTCATTATTAATCCATCCTAGTGGAGCATTTATTTCCATACCCATTCCACCGTTAAGTGATACAGCATCATAACCTAATAATCTAAGTGCAGCTACTGTTTGACCTGCTGTTTGACCTGTGTAGCAGTAAACAACTACTGGCTTATCCTTTGGAAGAGTACCGAATTGTTTTTCCATTCCTGCTCCCCAAGGTATATTATTAGCTCCAGCTATATGTCCTTCTTCAAAGTCCTTTGCACTTCTGATTGATAATAGATAGAAATCTTCTTTATCATCAATCATAGCTTTTAAGTTCTTCTCAGATACTTTGTAATTCTTGAATTTAGTTTCTTTTACATCTGCTAAACCATTATAGTAAGCTGTCAATGCTGCTTTTACTTCCTCTGGTACGTCATATGTTTCTGAACCGAATTCGTTTACAGTTTCTTCTATAACGTCTTCGTATCCTTCAACTTTTGAAATACCGAAGTTAAATCCTAAGTTAACACTTCTAGCATTGATCCCAGCTAAGTTCAATGTCATTACAGCTTGACCTGCTGTCTGTCCTGAATAGCAGTAGATATATACGTCTTTATCTTGAGATATCTTAGTAATATTTTCTGCTATAGCTGGTCCCCAAGGTGCATTATATGCTCCTTTTACATGACCTTTTTTATAATCTTCTGCTGTACGGATATCAACAATTACCATATCTTCGTCAGCTTTTACTTTTTCTATAAATTCTTTTTGATTAATCTTATAAATGTGTTCTGGCATATTAGCGAAGTAAGAATTAACGCCTGCTTCAACTACACCATCAGCTACAACTTCATATCCTTTATTAGACCATCCAAGTGGGGCATTTGCATCCATACCTAATCCACCATTTAATGAAACTGCGTCTATGCCTAATAAACGAAGTCCTGCAACTGTCTGTCCTGCTGTCTGTCCTGTATAACAATATACAACAACTGGCTTATCCTTTGGAAGAGTAGCAAATTGTTTTTCCATTCCTGCTCCCCAAGGTATATTGCTAGCTCCAGCTATATGTCCTTCATTAAAATCTTTTTCACCTCTGATTGATAATAAATAGAAATCTTCTTTGTTATCAATCATGGCTTTTAGATTATCTTCAGATACTTTATAGTTTTTGAACTTTGTATCTTTTACATCAGCTAAACCATTATAATAATCTGTTAATGCAGTTTTAACTTCTTTTGGTACATCATAAGTTTCTGAACCAAACTCATTAACTGTTTCTTCAATTACATCTTCATAGCCTTCAACCTTGGATATACCGAAGTTGAATCCTAAGTTAACGCTTCTTGCATTAATACCAGCTAAGTTCAATGTCATTACAGCTTGACCTGCTGTCTGTCCTGAATAACAGTAAATGAAGACTTCTTTATCCTGTGATATTTTTGTAATATTCTCAGCGATTGCAGGTCCCCAAGGTGCATTATATGCTCCTTTTACATGACCTTTCTTATAATCTTCCTCTGTACGGATGTCAACAACAACCATATCGTCATTAGCTTTTACTTTATCAATAAATTCTTTTTGATTGATTTTGTAAATATGATCTGGCATGTTTGCATAATAAGCATTAATGCCTTCTTCTAGATTAAATGCTTCTGCATCGTCATCTTTTTTTGTGTCATCATCTTTAGTTGTATCTGTATTGCTTTCTGTACCTTTACTTAAATCCATTGATCCTGCAGTATCATCTTTCTTAGAACCACAACCTGCAACACTTAATACCATGACTACCATTAAAAGTAAAGCTACTAACTTATTAAGTTTTTTCATTATGTTCCCTCCATTTAAATAAAATCATGATAATTATGAAGCATCCCCGGAGTCAGGTACTGTTTTTTCTTCTTTCTCCGTTGGCATATCACCAGCAGACCACTCTAACCATGCACCATCATACACTTTTACATTTTTAAAACCTGCTTCATCAAGTAATAGTGCTGTTTGTGTTGCACGGAATGATGATTTACAATAAAGAATGATTGTATCATCTTTATCAAGACCTAAATCCTTATAGAACAAAAATGTATCTCTAGCTGACTTGAATGTTCCATCTGTATACAAATTTTTTGTATGGGGATATAATATAGCGTTAGGAATAGCCCCTTCTTCATATTCTGCTTTGCTTCTTACATCTATAATTTTTTCTTTACTATCTTTATTTTCTGCAACAGTCTTAACATAATCCATAGTAGCTATCATATCGCTGTTAGCTTCTTTGGCAACATATTCAGTTGGTGCTAATTCCGGTACTTCTAAAGACATAGGAAGTTTAGCTTTTTCTAAGCCTCTTTGACCATTATTGATAACTTTTACATTATCATGTCCATAGACTTTTAATACCCACCATACACGACCTGAATATACCCCGCCGCTATTATCGTAGATATACAAAGTACTATCATTAGAAATTCCTTTTTCACTTAATACCTTCTCAACCTGCTCTTTTGGAGCTAACATACCTTTAATTGGTTCAGATATGGTAAGGCTGCTTGGATTAAGACAAATAGCTCCTTCAAGATGTCCTTTTGCATATTCTTCTTCTGATCTTGCATCAATGATAATTACGTCACTATTATTCATTGCCTCTTTAACTTCAGTTGGTTCTACAACATTATTACTTCCTTTATAACTGGTATTATTACAGGAAGTAAAAAGCAAAACAAACACAATCAATAGAGGAAGTAAAATACCTCTCTTATGGTTAGTTCCATACTTCATGACTAACTCCTCCTATATATTTCTAACTAGAACTGCTAGAAATACTTTCTGATTATATTAGTAAACATTGTTAAATAATATACAAACTGGGGAATTATTAATCTCAACTCTTTTTCTTATAGATACAATTATACACTATTAATTTTTAAGATGGTTATAAGTTTTGCTGATATAGTATTTGATAGTTGAATAGTGTGATATATATTGAACTTAAACATCTATACACCTATTCAATAAGTTCAATATATTTTCCTTGATTTTATAAGCTCAATAGAACTAAATAATTACTGGATCTATAGCAATTATTTAATTAGCCTTATATAACGTGTATTTTAGTTAATTATTGTGATATAATATAGTAACTATGTGAATAATAAGGCAAACTACTAAATTTTGTTAATTACGAGGATAATTGATATGAAAAATTCTAAAAAATATTTTTATATAATTGCTATCTATCTATTATTATACTTTATTATTAGCTTGAATTGTCTAGAAATTTTTCCCTTCGTTCATTCTGATGAACCTTGGTTAAGCGGTTTGACAAGGAACATGATGGAAAGTAAATCAATCTATTGTACTGAAACATTTTTTAATATTTATCCAAGATTCCCTCATAGCATAAAAGTAATATTTCATCTGATACAAATGCCTTTTATACTTGTTTTTGGTTATAACATCTTTGCAGTCAGATTGGTTTCTCTTATTTTTAGTATATTTTCGTTGATTCTTTTTTATTGTATATGCACCAAAATATTCAAAAATGGTATGTACTCGGTATTACTGACTATATTATTTAGTGTAAACATACAATTCATATATGCTTCCCATTTTGCAAGACAAGAGAGCATTATGGTATTTTTCTTTATGCTTGGATTCTATCATTATTTATCGCCACTGGGTAATAAAAAAATAAATCCACACATTCTACTTGGACTTATTATCGGTTTATCTGTAGGGATTCATCCAAATAGCTTTATTATAGCTGTTGTTTTTGGATTATTATATATAATTGACGTATTCCATAGAACTAAAAAATTCCGTAATCTAATAACATTAATTATGACTACTGGGTTTACTGCATTAATATTTGTCATTCTAAGTTTTATTGGTGATGCTGATTTTATTACTCATTATACTAATTTCGGTGAGACTCTAGGGGTAAGCTCTAGCTTTTATGATAAAATATTAACAATTCCATATTATTACAAAAAGTTATATCTTGGTATAAGCGGTACTTATTACACGCCACCTATACAAGCTTATCTTATCATTTTTGCTATCATAACTATATCATCGATTCTATATTTATTAGTTAAATATTTGGGGAATAAGAATAGTAACAAGAAAGAATCTTTTTCTGCTCTAACTATTTTTAGATTATTGACTTGTATTATAGGTATAAATATTGGTTTTATCATCATTGGCAGATATAATCAAACAAATATTATATTTATTTTTCCATTCTTCTATTTGCTTACTCTTGCCTTAATATGTAAGATTGTAGCTTATAGAAAAGAGTTAATAATATGTTTTATGGGATTATCAATTATTTTATCGTCGTATTATACTTTAAACGAGGTAAGGTTATATACGCCCTACAATTATGATGGATATCTAGATGAGTTGAGTGTCATTCCTTCAGATGCTAAAACTCTAGGTAATCTAAATATGGAATTTTATTTTGATAATGATAAATTACTGGATTATAGAAATCTCACATTTTTAGAAGAAAATAATATGTCTTTTAGGGATTATATCGCAACCAATAATATTGAATATATCATCTATACAGAAGAATTGGATTACATCAACAGAAATCCTAGATGGAATGTTCTCTATGGAAAAGATTATTATCACGATGAAATGAATAATTATATAGAAGAAAATTGTACCCTTATTCATGAGTTCAGTAATTCTCTATATGGTATAAGGATACCTAAGTACATGATGGAATATGATTGGAAAGTGAAAATCTATAAGATAAATAATATATCATAATAGTATTTCTTCACATTTCTTTTCCAGTCTTCCAAAGATGAAATCTTCCATAATCATGCCAATGATAATTATAACAACTAAACCAGCATACGTCCCTGGAGTGTCCATATACACTCGTTTTTCAAAGATAAACCAGCCTAGACCACCAAAAGGTCCAATTGCTCCAAATACCATTTCAGAACTGATTAGTGCTCGCCATGCTCTAGACCAGCCAATTTTTAATCCAGATACTATATGAAGGAGACTAAGAGGTATCAGTACATAATAAAAAATCTGCCATATGTTCATACCAAAATTCTTAGAGACTTCTATATATTCATTGTCCACAGACCTAAAACCTGTTTTCATGTTGATAGTCATAGGCCATAAAACCGAGTGTACTATAATTACAAGAATGGCTTTTTCTCCAACCCCAAACCAAATGATAACTAATGGAAGTAACGCTATACCTGGAATAGGGTGGAGTATACCGATTATTGTATCCAATAGACTACTGAAATTTTTGAAGAAGTAATCAAAAAAGCTTAATAACACAGATAGCACAATACCTATCAGTAACCCTTTTAAAATTATGATGAAAGAAAATCCTATCTGCATGAGCAGATCACCTTTAGTAAGGCTAATACCTAAAGATTTGATGATTTGCTCGATGGAAGGAAAAATCTGTCTAGCGTATACGTTAGAGTAATATGTAACTTCCCATATGATTATAAAAAATCCTATCCATAGAAATCGACGTATATATAATTTTTTCATTCCCAAATGACCTCTTCACTTTTGTAGGATTTATTAAGGTAGTTGTTTCTTACCATAAAATCTACGAATTTGTCTACACCTTGAATGTCTGTAGCGTATTTCATCCCTTCGTAATTAAGATAACCTTTCAACTTCTCTTTATCCATCTCATATAAATTAGACAATATGTCCAAAGTTTCATCTTCGTTATTTATCATGAATTCTATAGATTTATTAATAGCTTCTATTAGTGCAGAGTATTCTTTTTTGTTATTAGTATAAAAATCTTCGGTACAAGCACCTGCGATAAAAGTAAATTCACTTCCCATAGCTTCTTCACCAGTTATAACCATGTGGTTATCTTCATTGGCTAATTCTTCGAATAAATAGGGTGGTGAAGTAAAATGTGCTTTTATATCTTGTTTGGCAGTCAATGCTTGGAATCCATCTGGATGTTTCATGGAAACTAATTGATTGTCAAGAGCATCAGCCTTGCCAAGTTCTCTTTCACATGCCATAGCAAGTAGGATATGCTGTATACTTCCTGGTTGGGGTAGAGCTATTTTATCTTTTGAGGTAAAATCTTTAAGTGTCTTTATGTTGTCATCATATGTGACTAGACCAATTGGACAACTAGAGAGACCTGTCATCATTTTCCACTCCATACCGTTATCAAGTGCTATAAGGAAAGGTGGTATTCCCATGAATCCTACATCAAGATTATCTGCAAGTACAGCTTCACGAATAGCTGCTGTGTTAGAGAGTTTGACCCATTCAATTTTATTGTTAGGTAGGGCTTCTTCTAGGAAACCTTTTTCTTTCATTATTTGTATAGGGGCATAAGCTAGACCATATTGCTGGGCGATTTTGACAGTATTGTCATGTTTTTTTCCACATGCTGTCATTAATAGCATAATCATTGAGATTGTTAATATTAATGTTGGTTTCATTTTCATTAGTATGTCATCCTTTCTATACTAAGTATTTATTAAAAGTAATATAAGTTTTTGTTTGATATATAGTGCAAGTAAGTCAGAAAAAGAGTTTGTTCGGACTTGGCTTTTGCAAAATAGTATATGTATATGTTACGCCAGCTACTTGCTCGTCCTGAGCTCAATAAATAATAATAGACATCGAGTCAATCATTATTTCTGACAGTCCAGTAGGGCTGTCAGATTAAAAGCTGGGTTCGGCGTCCTGCCTCACTACTCCACATATACATATACTATTTTGCTCGTAGTGATCTTAATATAATCACAAAACACTTTTTCTTCTAAGTAGCATAACGATTGGCTACATCAGATTATATATTATAGATTAAAATCAATTTTATTCAGTATAACGTTTATAATAATCTCGGTTTATAATTAGATTATTACCTTGCTTGTTAAGCATCAACATTTTTTTATATAAGTTATCTACTTTTTTCTGGATATCTTGATTGGTGTTGGCTGTTATTATTACGTATCCTGCGCGTACTGATGCATTTTCTATTGGTTTTATGAAGTCATTTTCTTTGTAGTTATAGTTCATATTATAAACACCGTCTAGTTTAATTATTTCATCTCTATCGGTTATGGATTGTACTGTGCCGAAGTTTGCGAAGAATAATTGAACTGTTAGGTAGTTTTCGTTGTTTTCAATATTGTAATTATCAAGAGGGTAGTAATCAATATCTTGTCCCATAGAAGAATCTATGACCATTTTTAGGATATCTACACCTGTAATAAGTGGTATGAATTCGTCTTCATATGCACCGCCTATTCTACAAGCTATTTCGTTGACTTTTATTCCTTGATCACCAACAAATAGTTGAAAATAGATTGGTCCTTGGCTAATGTTGAAGGCATCTACTATCTTATCAGTTAATGCTATAAATTCTTCTTTGTATTGTTTATAGTGTTTTGAAGGGAATTCATGAGATGAACATATTCCTATATATTTATCGTTATCAAAAGTTACACGGTCAGTAATTGTCAATACTTTTGCTTTTCCATCTCGAACCCAGCCGCTAATAGTTATTTCGTCATTTTTGTAATAACTCTCCACTAGTATAGAATCTTCTCTGGAGTGTTTAATGACATCATCAAAGTGAAGTCTAACTTCTTTTATTGTATTTAACTTAAAAATACCTCGTTGACCTTGAGAATCAAAAGGTTTTACTACAACTGGGAATTCCAGTCCTTCTAACTGACTATCAGTAAAATCTTTTTTTATGATTCTATAATCTGGAGTAGGAATACCTGCTTTTAAGAATTTTTCTTTCATTACTCGTTTATTTGTTACTGCATAGGCTGTATTTACAGATAAAAATCTTGGTAAACTAAGTTTATCAGCTACTTTATTGACAGTATAGACTGGCTGGTCAGTTCCTGTAGTCATGATACCATCTATCTTTGTTTCTAAAGCAACTTTTAGAGTTTCTTCGTAATCAAAAGTACTTGCTAATCCACATTCGTCTGCTATTAGTTTTCCTGGTGAATTAGTGTAGTAATCAGTTGCTACTACTTTGTATCCCAGTTCTTTTGCCCTTTTTATTGCATTCAGCTGAGCACCTGATGCACCTAGTATCATTAACTTCATAATTCTTATCCTTTCATTATTGGTCTTGTAACTATCTAGTGAGCCTTTAAAACTTCTTCAATAACATATTGAGGAGTATTTTTTTTCCTTTTATTGAATAAATGAATGTTGCTATAATATATTAAAATATTAATGAATAATTTATATAGTTTTCTGAAGTTATAGTTGGATTTACCATAAATTCTATTATAGTAGGGGACATGTACATTACCTATATTTTTAGTATATTTCAGTATTGATGCTGATAAATAAACATAGGATAACTTTTCTCTAATAATCATTTGGACAATACTTTTTTTCATAATACGAAAAGAAGTTAGTTTGATATTTTTTGGCTTATGAAGAATTGTACTGAACATGAATTCTTTTAACATTGTGCCAATTCCTCTATAATCCTTGTGAACTGTACTATCTGGTATACCATAGACTACATCAAAGCCTTTTTTTAATTCATTAAAAAGAATCATAATGTCCTTAGGCATATTTTGCAGATCATCATCTATTGTAACATAACAATCTCCATGTCCATATCTAAGTCCGCATAACAAAGCGTTTTGCTGTCCACAATTTTGTTTTAATTTTATACATGTCATATGATTATGCTTCTTATACAAGTCTTTCATTATTTCATAACTGCTATCTATGCTATAATCATCTACTAAAATGATTTCATAATCCATATTATTGTCTATCATTGTTTTGATAATTTTTTCACAAACTAATGATATGGTTTTTTCACTATTATATACAGGAATTATTATTGAAATCATAGGGATCCTCTCTTAATTCATTCTTGTTTAGATCATTATTGTTTTTAATTTATTATTCTTGAATAATTGCTATATTTGATTAATTGCTTCTACTATTATTCGTTCCATCTTGATTAATTGTTCTTCGGTCATATCAGGATATATTGGTAGCCTTATTAACTTCTTGTACAAATCTCTTTCATAAGGAAAATCGTTTTCTTCATATCCTAGAGATAGTCCCATTTTACTTAGGTGTAATGGAACAAAATGTCTATATGCTGAGATATCATTAGCTTTTAAAATATCCATAAATCCATCTGCATAAGCTTCTTTTTTGAATATAATATAGAATATGTGAGCATTAAAAGGTTCTGACTTATTTCCTTTGGCATAATATTGAATTTTATCTGATTCTATATTATCTAATATTTCTAGGTACCTATTGAATATCTTAAGTCTTTTGTTATGGATATCATCAATATTTTCTAATTGTGAATAAAGATATGCCATCAATATTTCTGATGGACAATAACTGGAACCAAGGTCTACCCATTGATAGAATTCCACGTTCTTATTATTGAAATCTATGCGATTAGTCCCTTTCTGTCTTATATATTCAGCTCTTCTAATAAGATTTTCATCATCACTGTTAATAGTGACAGCTCCACCTTCGCCAGCTGAAACATTTTTTGTTTCATGAAAACTGAAGCATCCAAAATGTCCTATTGTCCCAAGTTGTCTACCTTTATAAGTACTTAATAATCCTTGAGCAGCATCTTCTATAACATAAAGTCCATATTTATGAGCAATACCCATTATTTTATCCATATCACATGGGTTGCCTCCATAATGAACTACAATTATCGCTTTTGTTCTCTGAGTTATCTTTTCTTCAATTTTAGAAGCATCTATACATAAATCATCATGATTAACTTCCGTAAAAACAACTTTTCCTCCATTAACTAGTACACTGTTAGCTGTAGATGGAAAAGTATAGGATGGCATTATAACCTCTTGGTCTTTTTCTATATTAATCAATTTTATTGCCAATTCAAGAGAATGAGTGCAAGAAGTGGTCAATAATATATTTTTTACGCCTAATCTTGTTTCTAATAGTTTTTTACATTTACCAGTAAAATAACCATCTCCACCAATATTTCCACTGTCTATTACTTTTTTTATATATTCCATTGCCTTATCTGAATGATAAGGTTTATTAAAAGGTATCTTCAATTGTAACCACCTCTAGTTGCTATTACGTAAATAAAACCTATTTATTATATTTTTTGTTATTTTTTAGTATAACAGTCCCTTGTATTTTAGTTTATCCACAGTTATGATATAATTATTAACATATCAACCTGAAAATCACTAGTAAAGGAGTTATGCAATGAATAAAATTGATTGTTTTGGGGATTTCTGTCCAATACCATTATTAAAAGCTAAAAAAGAATTCAAAAGCTTAAGTTCCGGAGAATCTTTTATGTTAGTTACAGACCATAGTTGTGTCGTAGAATCAATAAAAGAATATTTTAACAAATCAACTTGTACCTTTGCATGTGAAGAAGTTCTTAATGGTGTATGGGAGATAACTGTAACTAAAAATTAACAGAAACTCTTTTGACCTATTTCCATAAAATATTCAATGGATTCTCTTTGAGCCTTAGTAAGCTTATTGAATTTTTTGCTAATGAGATATATTTCATCATCTAGACTTACATCTTCTATTTCAATAACTTTTACTGTTTTTTCATATAGCTCATGTTTTATGGATTCATAAGGAACAAAAGCAAGCCCGTACCCATTACTTACTGCTAATTTTACAGCTCCATCCGTAGCCACATTGAATATAATGTTTAAGTCGTCGAGATCTTTGTCTATATTTTTTAACTCTTTTTTCAGGTTATTACTGATATGATTATTGCTATTGCACATTATCATGTCATATTTAGTTAAATCCTCAAGTTTGATTTTGTCAGGAATATTGTATTTACCCGGTGCGATTAGAACAATTTTCTCTTTACCAATTGCATAAGTAAACAAATCATGCTCTTTACTAATATTACCATTGACTACGCCAAAATCACAGATGTCATTTTGAACATCTGTAATTGTATCTTCTTTCGTGCTGGCAATAAGTTCGTATTGATGGTTTGGGTATTTTTTCTTTATCTTATATATGACACACGGTAAAGAATATGTAACCAACGCCCAAGTACCATTAATTCTTACTTTGTTATACTGTTTTACGGTGGTTTCTAGTTCTTCCACCATGGTCTCATAGTTTCTGATAATATTATTAGAGTATTTTAGTACAATTTCTCCCATCTCAGTAAGTTCAACACCCTTGTTACTTCTGTTTAAAAGCTTATATCCAAAGTCTTCTTCAAGCTTCTGTATAAGCTGGCTGAGCGCTGATTGAGAAATATGTGATTTTTTTGCAACCTTTGAAATACTTTTTTCAGATGCCACTTCTCTAAAATACTTTAAGGATTCTAAGTGCATATTATCCCTCCAAACTTTGTTATCAAATTAACTATCTTCTATATGCTTAACTATAAAACAAACTAGGAAAAATTGCAATAAAATTTTAAATGTTATAAATACGATATGGTTCCATTATATATAGTTTATACTTTATTTTAACATATATAGAATTATTTATTAAATATTATGCTATAAAAATAATTAATACAGTATTAGCAAAGTGCATATTAGATGTTATTAAATCTATGATATCATAGGAATTGGGAAATTGTTAAAAACTCAACAATCTTATTAAATCTTATAAGTGTCAAGTTTATTATGTCACTTCAATGAAATTATACAATAATCATTAAGGAGTGTTTACCATGAGCGAAAATGGAACAACTTCTACAATTAGGAGAAGTTCTTCTCGTGCAGGATCAAGAAGAAGAAAACCTAAGAAGAATCAGATACCTATCGGTATTCTTGTTTTAATTTTTATTGCTGTTATTGGTGTTTTATTAGGACTTAAAACTAATAATACATTGTTATTCTGGATGACTGGAATACTATTTGGTTTTATCTTACAAAAGGCAAGATTCTGTTTTACAGCCTCAATGCGTGACCCATATTTAACAGGTAGTACATCAATTACACGTGCAGTTTTAATAGCATTCGCTGTTACAACTATAGGCTTTACAGCAATCAAATATGGTTATTTCAAAAACGGTCTTCCAATCCCAGGAATGGGATATGTAGTACCAATTAGTTTCGCTACTGTTATTGGCGCATTTCTATTTGGTATTGGTATGGTTATTGCAGGTGGTTGTGCTTCAGGTACATTAATGCGTGTAGGTGAAGGCTTCTGGATGCAATTGCTATCATTAGTATTTTTTGTTGTCGGCTCATTATGGGGCGCACATGATTTTGGATGGTGGAAACTTAATGTCATAAGCAAAGGTAAAGCAATCTTTTTGCCAGATGTATTCGGCTGGCTAGGTGCTGTAATCATCCAGTTACTAATCATTTTGTTCCTATATATAGCAGCAGTCAAATATGAAAAAGCAAAAGCGAATAGTTAAATTAAGCAACACCCGAACCCCAAAGATATTAAATATAAAAAATCAAATTAAAATAATTTTAAAAATAGGAGGATATTATTATGAATGAAGTTGTAATAGATTGTTTAGGAGAAGCTTGTCCAGTACCTTTGGTAAAGGCTCAAAATAAATTAAAAGAATTAGCTGTTGGAGACGTACTTGTTGTTCAAATCGACCATAGTTGTGCTATGAAAAATGTTCCAGAATGGGCACGTAAAGATGGACATAACGTTGAAGTTGAAGAAGTAGACGACGGCGAGTGGGAAGTAATCATCGAAAAAACTCACTAATCATCAAATAAAATTAATGCCTTATACGGAGGTGTCATTTTGAGTTCGTTTAAAGAATATTTTAACAAAGTAAGTAAAAATGAATTCTATAAAAAGTGGTTAAAAGATGCATGGCCTTATATAACAGGTGCTATCCTGCTTTCATTATTCCAAATCGTAACTTTAGCTACAACTGGTAACCCTTGGGGTGTATCTGGAGTATTTGCTAATTGGGGCGCATGGATATATGAAGCTGTTGGTGGCAGCGTAGATAAATGGTACTACTTTAGTAGTGATGGAGCTCAAGCTACACTTAATAATGGATTCTTAAATGATCCTGGTACTATGAGAAATCTTGGTATCATATTTGGTGCTTTACTTGCAACACTACTTGCATCACAATTCAAATTCAAAAAAATTAAATCAAAAAAACAAGTATTCGCTGCTGTTTTAGGTGGCTTACTAATGGGATACGGTGCTAGAATTGCATACGGATGTAACATAGGTGCATTATTCAGCGGTATAGCCTCACTATCACTATCAGGCTGGGTATTCGCGATAGCCATGTTCTTCGGCGCCATCGTCGGCAGTAAATTACTTGTGAAATTCTTTATGTAACAAACGGCTTAAATATTTTAGTTCATGTTTTGAATAGGAAAAATTCGTGGGTTTTGAATTTATCCTATTCAATTACTTGAACTTATACTTAAACGTTTGTTTCCTTATTAATAATAGGCTTAAGTATTTTAGTTCATGTTCTGAATAGGAAAAATCTGTGGGTTTTAGATTTTTTCTATTCAGTTACTTGAACTTATGTTTCAACGTTTGTTTCCTTATTAATAATAGCTAAAATTAAATGGAGGATTGGTCATGCCAAGAGAAAAACGTATTGAAAATTATGATGTAGTTGTTATTGGCGGTGGAGCAGCTGGTCTTACTGCTGCGATTTATTCAGCTAGAGCTAGACTAAGTACTCTTCTTATAGAAAAAGCTTTGGTAGGAGGACTTGCTACTTATACCAATGAGATAGAGAACTACCCAGGATTTCCAAACAGCCCTAAGGGTGAGGAAATCACTAATCAGATGAAAAAACAAGCTGAAAAGATGGGTGTAAAATTCAAGTTGACAGATGTTAAGAGTGTACAACTTGAAGGTGAAGAAAAAGTAGTTGAAACATTTAGAAATAAATTCATAGCAAAATCAGTTGTCCTTGCAACAGGTGGACGTCCAAGAGTAACAAAAGCAAAGAATGAAGAAGACTATCTATTTGATAAAGGAATCTCATTCTGTGCAACATGTGACGCTGCTGCTAATACTGGTAAAGATGTAGTTGTTATCGGTAGTGGTGACGCTGCTATTGAAGAAGGAATGTTCTTAACTAAATTTGCTAATAAAGTTATTGTATCAGTTATGCATGATGAAGGAATCATGGACTGTAATGAAATAGCTAAAGAAGCTGCACTTAAAAATCCTAAGATGGAATTTATCTGGAATACTATTACAGATTCTTTTGAAGGTGAAGAACATCTTGATACTGTAGTACTAAAAAATCTTAAGACAGGTGATAAAATACCAGTAAAATGCGATACTTGCTTTGAATTTATTGGTTATATACCTAATACTGAGATTTTCAAAGATCAGATAAACCTTACTAAACAAGGTTATATTCTTACAAACGATAAGATGCAGACAAATATTGAAGGTGTATTCGCTTGTGGAGATGTTAGAGAAAAATGGTTGAAACAAGTAGCAACTGCTGTTGGTGACGGAGCCATAGCTGGTTTTGCCGCAGAGAAATACATAGCGGAGAATGAGACATTCAATACTGTTATCATGCAAAAAGAAAAACCTGGTTTAACTTATATATATAATGCCATTGATGCTGATTCAAGAGAGTTCTTGACAGAAGTGGAAAAAATAGAGAATTTCTTTGGTGATAAAATAGCTGTTAACAGAGTAGATGTATACAAATCAACAGGAATATCTGATAGATTAAGTATAAAAGAATTCCCTGCTGCAGTTATTACTAAAGATGGTAATGTATATGAAAAACATATTAAAGATTTCAATGAAGAAACAATTGTTCATGCTTTGAACAGTGCATTAAACTAATACTACTATGTGACTAGTAATTTTTTCAAAATAATTTATCCTAATATATAATAAAAAATGATTAACAAAAAACGAGCAAAAGCACTAAGTTACGTCTTAGTGCTTTTACTCGTTTACTACTAATATTAATACTATTATCTATTATAAGTAAGTATTAGTCACAGTTATTAGTAGTTCTTTAAGGAAGACTAAATCTATTACTATAATTTAACTACGGAACGGTTCAAATACTCTTCATCAACCTATAAGTGCAAATATCTAGGGTTTGAAACTCTTCTTTTGCATAAGATGATTCATATTTTAACGTGTCCTACGAACAGTTAAAGCTAAAACTATTACTACATCGTTCCTTAGTTAATTGTTAAAACCAACCTCTAAGCCTCATTGGCATTGCAAGGCTCTTAATAGCTACTAGGTAAGCAGCTTTTCTCATATCAACTTTTCTTTCATCCATGGCATTTGTAACTTTAACAAAAGCATCTACCATTTTTACTTCTTGTTTTTCTTGTACTTCGTCAAAACGCCAATAATAGTTATGTAGGTTTTGAACCCACTCAAAATATGAAACGATAACTCCACCTGAGTTAGCTAAAATATCTGGTACTATGAATACTCCTTTTTCCAATAAATATTCTTCTGCTTCTGGAGTAGTTGGACCATTAGCACCTTCAGTTATTATCTTAGCTTTGATATCTTTTGCTGTGCTGCTTGTAATAGAATTCTCAAGTGCACATGGAGCAAATCCATCACATTCTATTCCAAATATTTTTTCTCTTTCTAATTCTTCACATTCACCAGTATAACCAGTGATCAATTTATTTTCTGTTGCATATTCCATAATATCATTAACATCTAAACCATTTTCATTATATAAGCAACATGAAACATCTGATACAGCAACAACTTTAGCTCCAAAAGCCTGAGCATACATAGCAGCATAACTTCCAACATTTCCAAAGCCTTGAACTGCTATTTTCATATCTTTTATGTTCATTCCTTTGTACTTAGCTGCTTCTCTCATCATAAGCATAACGCCATAACCAGTAGCTTCTTTTCTTGCTAGACATCCACCAAATTCAACAGGTTTTCCTGTAAATGAAGCTGGTAATGTTTGACCAACACCTCTTAGGCTAGAATATTCATCAACCATCCATGCCATTGTTTGACCATTAGTATTAACATCTGGTGCTGGAATATCTCTTCTTTCTCCAATAATTGGAGCAATTGCTCTTACATATCCTCTTGATAATCTTTCAAGTTCTCTTTTTGAAAGAACTGTAGGGTCAACGATAACTCCACCTTTTGCTCCACCATATGGTAAGCCTACAACCCCACATTTAAAAGTCATCCAAGTTGCTAACGCTTTTACTTCATCTTTTGTTACTCCAGGATGAAAACGAATACCGCCTTTAGTAGGACCAGATGCATCGTTATGTTGAACACGATATCCAGTAAATAGTTTTGTTGTACCATCATCCATTTTAACAGGAATAGTAACTTCTAAAACTTTTTCAGGCTGACTCAATAACTCGTATACTGCATCTTCTTCTCCTAGTGCATCGCATGCTTCTTTTAATTGTTTTTGTGCAATCTTAAAAGGATTAAGCGTTTTTTCTGACATATACTTATGCCTCCCAATCTTAAATAAAATTTTCGATACCTATTCTCCTTATCTAACCACCATTATAAAATAATAGTCCAATCAGATAATATTTTAGCTACAAAAAGAGAAGAATAAATTAGTAAATATCAATTTGCAACTCTCTTTTTGAAGTTAAAAAACTTATGTATTATTTAAGTAGCTTTCAGGGTATAATTATAGTCCTTGATTGAATGTAACTCTCTCTATTCGTATATTAACATTATATTTATTTTTTGTGTATATCATGTATTAAATTGCTTGGTTAATATATCTATTTTATTATTAGCTTTATTTAATTAAGTTATTCATATATATTTATTATTTTATTTAAGTATGTTAAATTTGCTTAATTAGACTTAATCTCTATAAAAAATATAAAATTTTATCTTTTTAAATCGAAGTATGTTAATGATTTATTTTAATTTTTCTGTTATAATAGAAAAGTAGACTATGTTTAAACTGCAAAAGAAAAGGTCAGACTTTTGCAAACATATTGAAACAAGGGGATTGGCTTTATATTTTAAACTCTATATTTAATATCAATTAAGTAATAGAAAATACAGCATCTATAAAAAAAAATTGTTATTTTAGTAGATAACCCATGATATATAATTTCCTTGTTAAGATATAATTTTATTTTTAGGAGGGATGAAATGGATTCAACCGACTACGATATTATTAGATATTTGCAAGATGACGGAAGAATGCCCATGAAAATATTAGCAGAAAAAGTTTCACTAACTCCACCTGCTGTTGCTGAAAGGGTAAGAAAACTAGAAAAAAGTGGCATAATCACTGGATATAGAGCTATTGTTGATCCAAAAAAACTAGGAAAAACAGTAAAGGCTATTATAAACATTTCAATTAAGTCCGCAAAAAGAAAAGAGTTCTTAGCACTAGTTCAAGAAAACAAAAAAATTGTTGAATGTCATCATGTAACTGGAAAATACTCCATGACGATTAAGGTATTATGTCAAAACACCTCTGACCTAGAATATTTAATTGGCAAAATACAGCAATATGGGAGTACGGAAACACTTATTATTTTATCTAGCCCAATTGAATTCAAATCATTGAATTTTGACTATGAATAAAACTGAGTACATAAATTAATCAAAGAGAGTATTCAAAAAGCCTTAAGTTTTTTGAATACCCTTTTTGTATATAGACTTCTATTAGTTAATGTTACGAAGCAGATTAGCCATTTCTATTGCTGCCATTCCAGCCTCAAACCCTTTATTACCTGCTTTTGTTCCTGCTCTTTCAATAGCCTGTTCAATGGTATCTGTAGTCAGCACCCCAAAGATAACGGGTACTTCAGTATCAAGTGATACATTTGCTATTCCTTTAGAAACTTCACTTGCCACATAATCAAAATGGGCAGTAGCTCCCCTAATTACAGCTCCAAGACAAATAACACCATCATACTTATTAGTTTTCGCCATCTTCTTAGAGATTAATGGTATCTCAAATGCTCCTGGTGCCCATGCAATTGAAATATCTTCAGCAGATACTCCATGTCTTTTCAATGCATCAATAGCACCTTCCAATAACTTGCTAGATATGAATTCGTTGAACCTCCCTACTACAATACCAAATTTCAATCCTTCTCCTATTAGTTTACCTTCGTATGTAATCATATTATATCAATTCCTTTCTTAAATATTATCTTTATTAGAAACTAGTTATAAAACTTCAATATCTAAACTTTAACTTAATTAACTCAACTCTAGGTTCTTTAATATATGACCCATCTTTTGTTTTTTTACATTTAGATAATGTACATTATTCTTATTACATATGATTTCTATTGGAACTCTCTCCACAACCTTGATATCATATTTTTCTATGCCATCAATCTTATCAGGATTGTTAGTCATCAATCTTACTCTATCTACACTAAGATCTTTTAATATCTGAGCGCTAACACTGTATTCCCTTAAATCATCTTTGAATCCTAGAGCAAGATTTGCATCAACAGTGTCTAGACCTCCATCTTGTAATTGGTAAGCCATTATTTTGTTAATTAATCCAATTCCTCTGCCTTCCTGTCTCATATAAATTATTACGCCTTTTTCTTCCTTACATATTCTTTTCATTGCTTCATCAAGTTGCTCTCCACAATCACATCTAATAGAGCCTAATACATCACCAGTTAAACATTCTGAATGTATTCTGCATAATACAGGTTCGCCATCATTAATATTGCCTTTTACCAATGCGATATGTTCTTCTCCCGTCACTTTATTTGTATATCCATATATATGGAAACTTCCATATCTTGTTGGTAACTTAGCAATAGCTTTTCTTTCAATAATCTTTTCATGTTGTTTTCTGTATTCAACAAGGTCTTCAATGGATATAATTTTAAGACTATGCTTAAGGGCAAACTCCATTAATTGTGGCAACCTAGCCATAGTTCCATCTTCATTTACAATCTCACATATAACTCCTGCAGGATACAAATCAGCCAATCTTGTCATGTCTACAGCCGCTTCTGTATGTCCATTTCTTTCAAATACACCATTATCTCTGGCTATCAATGGAAAAATATGACCGGGTCTTGTAAACTTATCCCCAGTTATATTTTTATCTACCAACTTATTAACAGTTTCACATCTTTCATAAGCGGATACTCCTGTAGTTGACTCATAATAATCTACTGATACAGTAAAAGCTGTTTTTTTGGAGTCGGTATTCTTATCAACCATTAATGGTATATTTAATTCATTAAGTCTTTCTTCCAGCATAGGAACACATACGATTCCTCTAGCATTCTTTATCATAAAATTCATTATCTCAGGAGTAATTTTCTCTGCTGCTACAAGTAAATCTCCTTCATTTTCTCTATTCTCATCATCTACTACGATTATCATTTTACCTTGTTTTATATCTTCTAATGCTTCTTCAATAGTATTGAATTTCATTCTTCTCACCTCAAAATTAATTTATTCTATTATTAGATGCTTATAAATCCATACCCTAAAGTTAAATATTTAATTTCGTCATACACCTTTAATTACATAAAACCATTTGACCTCAAAAAATCTTTATTCAATTTGGGTTGACTATCATCTGTGTTCTCATGCAACATACTTTCCACATATTTTCCAATAACATCACATTCTATATTAACTGTATCACCTATTTTTTTCTCTAGAATAGTCGTATCAATACTTGTTAAAGGTATTATTGATACTTGAAAACTATCCGTTAAAATATCAGCTACTGTTAAACTTATCCCATCTACTGCAACAGAACCCTTATAGAGAATATATTTTCTAAGGTCTTTTGAAATATTAATAGTTACTCTTGTTGCATTGTCATCTTTTAATAGACTTTTTATTGTTCCTGTACCGTCAATATGTCCTGTAACCATGTGTCCACCAAACCTATCTCCTACTCTTAAAGCAGGTTCTAGATTAACTGAGTGTTTATTTTGCAGATATTTTATATTGGTCATAGACATGGTTTCAGGCATAACATCAACTGTAAAGTTATTTTTATTATAGGTTGTTACCGTTAAGCAAACGCCATTTACAGCAATACTATCACCCAACCTAATATCATTAAGAAGATTATTGGCTCTTATAGTTAGTTTAGCTGAATGTTTTCCCTTTTCTATTTTGACTATCTCTCCCACTTCACTAATCAATCCTGTGAACATTTGCAACCCTCCTAATTAACCTTTCCCTTGATTAATATATCATCATCTATTTTTTCTAATTGGATATCTTTTAGGGTATAGGCATCTTTTATCTGTGTAAGCCCTTTTCCTCCTATTGGTGTTATTGCTTGTTGTCCTCCAATAAGTTTTGGAGCGATAAAAGCATATACTTCGTCGATTATACCTGCTTCTAGGCAACTATAATTCAACTCGCTTCCTCCTTCTAATAAAATACTGTCGATTTCCATTTCACCTAATTCAGTTATTAACTTGTTCATATCAACTCTATTATTCTTTTTATCAATCATAAGAATAGTAATACCCATTTTTTTTCCTAGAGCTTTCACTTTTTCTATAGGTGCATCATTAGTTGTTGCAATTATTGTTTTTCCTTTTTCTGATAATACTCTAGCTTGTAGAGGAATTCTGCATGTTGTATCAACTATAATTCGTATGGGATTAACACCTGTTTGGTTAGTCAATCTAGTTGTCAATGATGGATTATCGGCTATGACAGTACCTATACCTACCATTATTGCTGTCACCTTATGTCTTATTTCATGGACATATTCTCTTGATCTATCACTAGTTATCCATTTGGAATCACCTGTTGAGGTAGCGATTTTTCCATCGAGTGTCATAGCTGTTTTCATAATGCAGTAGGGCTTTTTGGTTGTTATATACTTAATAAATATTTTATTTAGTTCTTGTATCTCATCTTGACAGATGCCACATGTAACTGTAATGTTATTATCTCTAAGTATTTTGATTCCTTTTCCTGCTACTAATGGATTAGGGTCTTTCATACCTACTATTACCTGCTTTATTCCACTTTTAATTATTGCGTTAACACAAGGTGGGGTCTTACCATAGTGAGAACAGGGTTCAAGAGTAACATACATAGTGGCTCCTTTTGTGCTTTTTTTGCAGTTATTAAGAGCGTTGATTTCCGCATGGTTATATCCTATTTTTTCATGATAGCCCTCACCTATTATTAAGCCGTCCTTTACGATAACAGCTCCAACCAATGGATTTGGATTAACATATCCTATACCTTTTTTAGATAGGCTTATGGCTCTTTTCATGTACTTAATATGTTCATTGTAAGTATTTTCTTTGTCTTTTAATTCCTTGGGATTTAATTGTTTCATTGCAATTTATCTACCTCCTAGTACAAAGTATTCGTAACATAATGTTACATGGTTATACTAATTGTAAGTAGAAATCTGCAAGGTTGATTGATGATGCGAGAAGTGATTTTTTGATTTACAATAGATAATAAAATAATGGTTAGTATCTATTATTAAGTACTGTGTATGTATAACTAATTATAATTTCATACTAATACTCATTAAAAAAGATAATCAGTTTGTTATACATCAAAAACATCAAAAAACCTTGAAGAAAATAATTCTTCAAGGTCATCTATTCATACATGAGTTAGTCAAATAAAATATTAATAAATATATTAACATTGACTAATTTAATAACAAAAGTTTTCAATAAACTCTTTGTTATTTTCCTTCTCTCATCCAGACTTTACTGTCGGTCTTGGAATTTCACCAAGTCAGTTTTCACTCGCGGACTTTACCGCCGGTCGGGAATTACACCCTGCCCTGAAGGTTTCTATTCAATTTTTTTTAGTATATCATATTTTGCTTGTAAAAATCAAGAAGTAAATTTTGCAATAGCCACAACTATTCCCGTTATTTTTCAACAGCTTCATTACTAACAGTGGTATTAGTTCCCATCATTTCGTTAATACTTGTTACTGTTTTCTTAAACTCTTCATCTGTAGCAGGATACCACATTTTTTCAATATTAGTAACACCAAATGAACTTAAGACTTCTGGACTTGGTGCCCAGAATCCTACTTTTTCAGTAATCACATGGGAATATTCTAAAAGCTTCAAATCGACTCCTACTAACTCATAAAAGTCTTTTTCTAATTCTCTCTGCATAGTGATATAGCCTTTTTGCTCTTCTATCATCTTTTCAGATACACCTTGATTCTTTAGTTCTTCTTCTAAATTTTTCATATCAAAACTATTTACTCCACCATGGAACATTAGTAAAGAACCTTCTTTTACTACTTTATTTCTACCTGCCATAAATAAATAGTTTGCTGCTGAGGAAGCACATATTTTATCAACAACAACATCAATCTTACTGTCATAAATAACTTTTGCTATTCGTAATCCTGAATAAGTATCTCCACCTCCTGAGTTTATAACTAATGTTTTGACATCTGAATTGAAAACTTTCATAAAATCATCATATGAAGTTTCTGTAATTGTACCATCTAATCGTAGGGTATCTCCATTTTCAGAAAGTGTCCATGTTCCATTTACTACTGTTTCTTCTGTTCCTTCCATTATTTCTTGATTTTCAGTATCTTGGGTTGTTTCTTTTGTTACTTCTTCTGTTACTTCCTTTGCATTTTCTATTTCTGTTACCTTTTTAGTTTTGGTTGACTCTGTTGTATCTGTTGTTACTACTTCATCTTGTTTTTCTACCTCTTTTTTCCCACATCCTGTAAATAATGATGTAATAAGTAATAAACTCATTATAAATATAACTGTTTTTTTCACACTTAATTCCTCCTATTGATTAATAATCTTCATCTTTTCTAGGTATCATATTCTAAGACTTTTATTAAAATCTACTTTAGATTCAATCTAGAATATCTCTTTTGGCTTATACCCTTCTCGGATTATATTTTACTATTCATTTTTGAATAATAGCTTAAATATTCCTTAATTAAATCTTAATATTAAACTAAAAGCATTCCATATTATCTACTAAATCTTAAATATAGATTAGGGATTTATAATATTACCTCATCACTCAATGAAATAAAAAAATATAATTCTATATAAAAACAAGAAAAGTTTCAGAATAATTTAAGAATTAATTAAGATTAATAATCTATTATATAATTATGGTAATTAATTCCATAATTCATCTTTATAAAATACCATCTATAAAGATAGAAGATTAATCTAAATAAAAAACATATTAAAAGTTAATAAGGAGGCACAACAAATGAAAAGAATAATCAGTAGTTTTATTATCATCTGTATGTTGTCGTTTACGGCGACAACTGCTTACGGAGAAGAATTAAAGTATAGTAAAGAGGCATACCTAGCAGATTTACAAGTCTTTGAAGAATTATTAGAAAAGAACCATGGGAATCTATATGAAAATGTAAAAAAAGAAAAACTAGACGAACTATTCTTAAAAGCAAAATCCAAGATAAATGATAAAACAACCATTCGTGATTTTTACAATGAGTTATCCTATATTGTCAATGCCATCAATGATGGTCATACATCAATCATGTCAAGTGATAGATTTTCAATGAATACAAACGAGGATAAATCATATTTACCATTGAAAGTTAAATTTATTAACAAAAAAATGTATTGTGATTTCATAAATGATTATATTCCTGTAGGAGCTGAAATTCTTGAAATAAATGGCGATAAAGTAGATGATATCGTATCCAAATTAATGTATTCTACTGGAAGTGAAACTGGAACAAATGGTTTAAATTATAAAATCCTTGAAGCTATGCTGGATTCTCTATATCCACAAATGATTAAGTATACAGACAAACATACAATTAAATATAAAGATATGAAAGATAATAAGATTAAAACAGTGGTTATTAAATCTGAGGATGTGGATACACAGAAAATCTATACTTTCGCACATTCCAATTATATTAAAGACTCTTATGGCAATCCACTAGAACCTTTAAAAGCAGAATTCCACCCAGAAAAAAAAGCTGCTGTTCTTAGAATTTTTACTTTTGCTCCTAGTGATTATGATAGTTTTAAATTATATGTTGATAAATTCTTTGAAGATGTTAACTACCTTAAAATAAAGAATGTAATCTTTGACGTACGTGGAAATTTAGGTGGTGATCTTGAATTGCTTAATTATATATTGGCATATGTAAAATCACAACCATTCAATGCTATAAAAAGTGAAACAATTAAAGATTATGACTTAGTAAGAAATGATTTGCTCACACCTGAAAGTCAACAAAGCTTGGAAAGTTTTACCCAATTAAAAGAATCTCTATCAGAACTTGAAGGAATGACAGAAGAACAATTGACGGAAGAAGGGGTCAAACTTATTAAAGAAGATCTTTATTCTTATAATCTAGAACAAATTGAACCTATGAAAGAAAATAATTTCAAAGGCAATGTATATGCTCTAGTGGACGGAGGATCATTTTCTTGTGGGTCTATCTTCCCTCAAAGAATTCAAGAGTTGAAAAATGGATATTTAGTGGGAGAAGAAGCTTCTGGAAATTACTATAGCACAACAGCAGGTATTCTTCCTACATATTATCTTCCAAATACAAAATTACAACTGACTATACCATTGCAGCAACTCATTATGCATGAAGAACCCGTTAAAAATATACCACTTGTATCTGGGGTTAAACCTGATTATCCAGTAGAGTTGACCTATGATGATTATATGAAAAAAATTGATACTCAGCTTGAATACGTTTATAAGCTTATTAAACAACAATAAAAAATCAAAAGTCTTAATGAATAGTTTTTAGAGAAGATGAGCAAAAGCCTAGACCCCTTGTTATATAAGGACTTCTAGGCTTTCTGTTTACTAATCTACTGATAATTATTTAATGATCTAACATCAATTAAGCATAATGTATCTATAAGTTGTTTTTCAATTAATATAAAGTTTTTATCACCTATAATTATTCCTATGCCTTCTGGATAATTTAAAGCAGACTTTTTATCCAATTTCATAATTACAGTATTATCACCTTTTTTTACACCGTATTTATAAAATTTCTTAAGACCTTCTGCATTGCATTGTAAAAATATACCTATATCGGTTATTTCATTTGATTGACACTTTATCTTAATATAAACACAGTTATCGTCTACTACAGCTCCTATATCGTTCACTATACATTGTTTTTCATTAAATTCAACATCATAGGATATCGGCATATATTCTATATTATCATCTACAAATGAAATAAAATCATTCTGTTCTTTATTGAAATAAGGCAATAATCTAAAATTAATATTTCTATCAATATTTTTTTGTATTTTAGTATTTTCTTTACTATTTGTATTTTCTATTGTTGATCTTCTATCATCATTAATAGTTTTTTCTATCACTAAGCTACTATTATCTTCAATAGTATCTTCTAAGCTACTAAGATTGATATTAGCTCCTTGCTCATAATCTAATACCCCCAAATAATTTTGAGATAATATATTATGTAATTGAAATTGTTGATTTCCATGACTTCCTTCATCACTAATAGTTGGGTGTTTTAAAACTTGTTTAGCATATGCCTTTTTAGCTTTATAATAACTATCACTAATTGTATTTCCCCTGACAATACTGTAAACATATAACATATAGTTGTAAGCTGAATTATTATACTTCATATCCTTAAGTTCAGCATATACATTAAATCCATTATTTGAACCTATACTCGAATGACCTATAGCAGATATCAATAATCCATCTGCTAATCCTTTATAAAAGATATTACTTTTATCTAAATTATAAGCATTTAAACAACTTCTAGAAAATATATTATAGTAATTTGTATCTAGTATAGTATTAATATTTTTTTATTAACTAAAGATAATCTAGATACCATTTCGTTTGAGCCATTAATATGTTGTTCTCTTGCTTTATTTTTGAATTCATTATGATCATCGCTTACAATATATTGGTCTACATTATCCCACTGCCCATGGCTATTAATTGTCAAATTCATAATCCCTAATTCATTTTCTTTTTTTAAGTTTTCCTTAGAAAAATCTCCTAATACTTGTGTTTGCACAGGATATTTACCTAACATATTTCCATATAATCTATAGTCATCCTTATTAATTAGCTGAAACTTCTCCATCCTATTTAATAATATTCCTGTATCATCGTTATGAATCTCATAATTAAATATAGGACTAGAAAAATCGACTAAAGGTATTCTTTTATTATTAGTCTCTTTTTTATATTTATTGTATTTATCAAAATATTTATCTATGTCGCCTCTTCCTAAGGGTAGTCTTGCAACAGGCCATCTTGGAATAAAATCAATCTTTAATTTTTGTTCTATAGCAGAATAAACACTTAATTCTTTACCTTTCTTTAAATCCTTTGAATTAAAATTAGAATAAAAATGATCGCTTAAAAAATATCCTTTGTCATCAATATCCGATTTCATTTTAACTTTAAAGTGTATATTGAATGCTGGTACTTCATCAGATGAGCCTATAATCTGTATCCCTAATAATCTACCTTTACGTTTATTGTAGTCTTGCCTTAGACAATTATAGATTGAGTATGCATCTTTATGAGCAGATATATCAATCAATATTTTTTCTGTGTTTTTATCAAATTTGTTTGTATAATCTACTAGAGCTTTATAATCCCTAGATGATACTTTTCTCTTGTTATATAAAAAATAACGATAGTCTTTAGGCGAATTTTTTCTTACTAACTCAATAAAACCTTTTGGATTAATTATATTTTTAGTTGCTGCTGCACTTTGTCTTAAATACTTTACACATTCACTCTTTGATAAATTAGGGTTAATCTGTAATCCTAAGGCTATAACTCCAACCATATATGGTGTTGCCCAACTTGCTCCACCAGTAGTATAATATGTATACTTATCCTTTCCTAAATGATTTGCTACAGTTCTACTACCAGTTGGTACACCAAAACCAATATATGACCTATTCCAATGTTTAGGTAATTCATAATTATTATATTTATCTTTATTAGTATTGATTTTAGCTCGTACTGACGATAAGTCTTCCATTGGATCATGGCAGAAAAACACCATTATCCCATTTTTTTCTGCATATTTAACAGCTTCTCTTAATGCTTCTGGATTAGCCTCTCTTATGTCAATATTATCTGATAGTCCAATTATTTTTATTTTATCGTCTTCATCTAATTTCTTGTTATCTTCAACAATTTGATAAAATGCTTTTGCATCTATTCCTTGGTCACCTAACCAAGAAGGCGTAGCATAGAAATATACACTTGCATCAGGTGCTACACCTATTTCCTTACCTGATAATAAACTTAGAACAGCCGGTCCATGCATAGAAGTTTTGTATAAAAAATTTTCATCTCTTTCATCTTTTATTATTGTATAATGTAAATCTACATTGTCATATGCTTCATGCCCAAGTGATAAAGGCTGATCAATATATGCAATACTTACTCCTTTTCCTGTCAAACCTATCTCATGTAAATCTCTAACACCTAACCCTGGATCTTTACCATATTCAATCAATTCTTTTGGATTGAATCCTTTTGGAAGTTTATCTTTAGTAGGCCATATTACTGAATCAGTGAAATTAGTATTATTTAGCAATTCTTTTTTATTAGTAAAGTCTAATTTACTTAAATCTGCTTCAAACAGTGTATCAAATTTTTTGGGATATCCTCCATTCATTTCTTGTGCATTACTGTTGACAATAAATAAATTTAGTAGCATAAATAATACAATTAACATCGAAAATCTTTTTCTAATAATTTTCATTTCTTAACCTCGCATATTAATTATTATAACATTCATATAATCAATGCATATTATTAGTTATTAAACAAAACACGCATCACATAAACAATATAATATCATTTTAATTACCTTATTTCAATTACATATTTATATGATGTTATTATTATTTTGTTAACATTACTGTTCTAAGCTTGTATCTTTGGACATATACTCATATAGATAAATATTTTAAATGAAAAATAGGTGATAAATATGACAAGCTACTTACCACCATTAATATTATTAAACTTAGCTTTAATGCTTCTTATTATATATAAAGTATTATCTCTTGTTAAATTAGATAAGATTAAAAAAATCAATACATATACTGAAGCTAAAACTATATTTGGAACTTTTAAGCATTATATTCATTTTATATTTTCACCTTCAAATGAAGATCATGGTGATAAAGGTGAAAATAATGATGATGGATAATTGTATTTTTAATGCATAAAAGTATCCTATGACGTACCAAATATATACTCATATTCCTCTTGTGTTATCTTCTCATTAGCTTTTAGCTCTTCTAGCTTTACTAAAGAAACTTTTTCAGTAAAATACAATCTCTTTAAACTTTCTACCAGTTTAGTCATTATAGCACCCCACTTTCGATAAGCTCTAATGTCATATTATCAATAGCTTCATTAATTAATTGCTCTGTTTGGTTTTTCCATACTTCATTAATATAAAACCCTTTTTCTTTTGTATAACAATATTTAAATGGTATCACATGAGTTGGGCATTCTATGTCTATTATTTCACCTACTGACTCATGATAGTCAACACCATTAATTCTATATCCATAATTCTCTATTATTTCATAAAAGTCAGATACACAATAAATTACATTATTATTAATTAAAATCATATTCATCCCCCCTAAAATCATATGCATTTATTTGCTGTCCTGTAGTTCCTCCCGTTATAGCTAGACCTTGTACTTTCTTTAAAGCTTCAAATCTTGCATTTCTATATCCATTTCCAAAACTTTGAAGAATATTGATTTCTCCTTTTGAATTTGTTCTACGAGGAAAAATTGCAAACCCAGAAATATTCCTAAGATTAAAAATCCCTGTATCAACAGTATCGTTTGAACTATTAAAGAATATTGTTTTAATTGCTCTTACGCCACTGTCTCGACTTATCAATATTGCTCCATCTGCCATTGAATACATTTGTTGCGAATCCAAAGCGTCTCTAGAATAAGCCCCCCTGTAAATTGGAGTATTTGCAATATATGGCGAAGAAGTGTTTACAGTGAAAGTAGCATATGAATTATTAAAACTTCCTTCTCTAAAAACAAATACTCCTGATGTATCATTTACCATGGCAATGCCACCCAATGTAGCTGATAGCATAGGATTAGTAGCGCCTGATAAATTTCTTATTTCACTTACTGTAACAACTCCAAAATTATTGACTCTAAATCCTGATAATCTCAAAACACCACCGCTTATTCTAATCATCATAAAATCATTATCATTTACATTGACATAATGATAATCAGTTCCACCACCAAATGTGTCAATTCTATTTCTATAGGTCAATGTATTACCAGATATAGTAAAAGTATAGAAATTATAGTCAAATATTACTACTAAAACTAAATCATTAACTCTAATTGCTATATTGGCATCTTGATTTATGATAAAGGCTTCTGGTGAAACATTATTTCTAGGAATGATAGTATTTCCAGAAACTGAAAATAATCTTACAGCCTGTCTATTTGAATCGACATTATTCCGACAAGCTACAATAAATTGAGTATCATTCATTCCCACAGCTTTAAAAAAAGTAATTGTACCTATTCCCAATGCTGTTTTATTACCTATCGTAGCTACACCATTTGATGCTATGGTTAACGCTTGAGCTGTGATTGTATTAGAATTAGAACCATCATTAAAAACATATACATAACTTGTATCTGACAATTGTAAAAAAGCTCTATCTCCACCGAATACATTGCTTGACGGAACAATGTCGGTAGTTCTTTCATAAGTCATATTCACATCTAATTTTTTGGATAATATTGCTCTGTCTAATTCATCAAAGAATAATGCATCACCTTTATTAACGTTGCTAGATATTATAAAATTACCTTCATTAGCATTTATTTCAGCCCCTCCGCCTCTAGGGGCTAAGACGAAAAAACCTTGCGTTGCATCATATATAGCCTTATAGTATTTGTTAGCTTCTATATCACCACTTGATAATTGCTCACTATCTTCATCTCTAAGTGATATAACACCTAAACTATTAACATCTAAAGTCATATTCCCTGTATTATTAGCTGTAGTTTTAAACTCTACATATTGACCATCTGTTAGGCTAAATCCTTGTTTAGTTACCGTAATATTATTAGCAGTTCCACCAACGGTTTTATACGCAATATCATCCAATTTCTCTTCAATACATTTCCATCCACTAAAATTAGGCTCAATATTCGTATCATAATATCCAATCCATTCTTTTGTTTTATTGTCATACCCCCATACAAATCTTACCTCCGTCCTATAACTACTATACTTTCGTATATTTAATATCCCAGAAGCCATAGGATAAGCTGTAGATGGATTTGTGGTTATTTTCATAAACCTAAGCTCTGATTTATCAGGCATAGCTTCACAGATATCAACTATTGTTTCAGAACCTATAGTCAATCCCAGTTCAGTAATATTGTTATAAATTTTCCAACCACCTACATCCTCTTTTACCTCATTAACAACCTCACTATTTCCTCTTATCCTCTCCTCCTGTTCATCATATTTACTATCAATCTTATCCCAATTATCATTTAACATTGTCATAATGTTAAATGTGGAATTACCATCTGTCTCTAAATCTACTTTATACAAATCCATATTTGATGTATATTGTGGCATTGTTTATACCTCCTAAATTATTAATATTTTTAATTGACTAACGTACGTATTAATTACTACCAAAAACATGTTTTGCTTGAATTAATAATAACATCATGCAACACGACATTAACACGACACGTTTTACTAATCACAAACAATCACTCTAATCCACATTAATACAACAAAAAAACTAAACAGTACAATACCAATCCATTGTACTGTTTAGTTTAATCACACCATAACACGATATTATAATACCATCTTTATTCCCTTATCAAAACAAATCCTTCACACTAACATTTTCTCTCTCTTCGCTACTAATACTGAATACTTCCTCACTCTTAAAACCACCAATAGAAGCAATTACATTACTAGGAAAAGTTATGATACTATCATTGCAAAAGCATTCTTTATTTTATTCTTCTTTCTAACAGTACTATTATACATCATTATGTATAGAAAAGTATCTTATGACACACTGACTTCTATAGCTTTTAATTCGTCATATTGTACTTGATTTATAAAAATACCCTTGTATAAACCTAACATCTCATCAGTTACCAATCCTTTTTTCCTTTGCTCTTTTAAAAACTTATACATTAACTAGCACCTCCAACTTTCAATTGTGCTACTTGAGTCATAAGAGTTAAAACCGTTTGCTCTAAGTTAACTTTACTTTGTTTCAATTCAATATTTTCAACTTCAAGCATTGTTATCCTTTCAGGGTCAGTCAATTGTCTTTGAATCTCATTTCCTTTACCATCATAGAATTTTCCATTATCATATATATCTCCAATGGAAACGCTAAATAATTCAATGCCAATAGCGTAATCCATATTTAATTCATTTTTCATCATCTGCGCTATAGTATAATTATCACATTCTATGATATTATCAATTTTATTCTCTTTAACCATTGCATATTGCATTATTCCACCACCTTAAAAATTATTAGTAAAAAATATATTATTACTCTTTTCAATCTTATATCTTAAGATAATTACTCCACTACCACCAAGGTGACCAGGTCTAGATTGATCATCCATATTTATAGAATCATTAGAGTAGTTTAGCCCTTCACCACCACCACCTCCTCCCCCAGTGTTTGCTGTACCAGAACTACTCTGACTGCCGCCCCCATCATAGTATGAACCCCCAAGGGCATCTATCCTACAAGTGTGATACCAGTTTACAACTGATGTAGCACCTGCTGATGCTCCACTACCTGCATAATATGTATTGGTCAATGGGCAATGAGTTCCATACAAACCATTAGATGCATCCCTAGCATAAGTTTCCTCATTGAAAGGGTTACACCAAGCATAACCGGACGTAACATCAGTTCTCAAATTCGCTCCTGTAGCAGTTATATTTCCAAAAGAAGTGTTTCCTTGACTTGCACCTATAACCACAGTGATCGTTCCTATTACATTAATATCATATTTTGTCTTTACTTCTCCACCTTCACCGCCTATACCTCCATAGGCTTTACGGCACTCTGAATTACCACCTATGTAACCACCACTACCAGCTGCACCTCCACCAACAAGAGTTATGTCAACTTTTGTCACACCTGCAGGTGCTGTCCAATTTTCAGATGAAGTAAAAATAACAAATTTATATCCATCTTGTATATATTCTATATGTGCCACAATATCACCTCTATTGCCAATCTGCACTTAACATGCAGTAATAATCTATTCCATCATAATACAACGACAATAAATCTCTCTTACCATCAGCAGAAGAAAATTCTAAGGGATTTCCCCCCACTGTTTTGTGTTCAGGCAACGTAATAGTATATGTTCCTGTATAAGTAATCACTAACATTAAATTACACGCATTATTAGGAGATGTAAACGTTAAAGTAGTATTTGCATTAACATTTATATTTTGCTTATTTGATTGTGTCCAGTCAATGGTTTTAGAAGAACCACTATTACCATTATCTTTTTGAACGAAATCAATGGTTTTAGTATTACCTATATAGTTTGCTTTTTGATTCGCAATATCAGCCATACCTGTACTAACCTCATTAACCGCCCCAACCAAACTACTCTTTTCCTCAGTCTTTAGCTCACTCTTATCACCTATATCCTCTTTTACCTCATTAACAACCTCACTATTTCCTCTTATCCTCCCCTCCTGTTCATCATATTTACTATCAATCTTATCCCAATTATCATTCAACATAGTCTTAATGTTAAATGTGGAATTACCATCTGTTTCTAAATCTACTTTATACAAATCCATATTTGATGTATATTGTGGCATTGTTGATACCTCCTAAATTGTTTAATATTTTTAATCTAATAACGTACGTATTAATTACTACCAAAAACATGTTTTGCTTGAATTAATAATAACATCATGCAACACGACATTAACACGACACGTTTTACATATCATAAACAATCCCTCTAAAACCAGATTAATACAACAAAAAAACTAAACAGTACAATATCAATCCATTGCACCGTTTAGTTTAATCACACCATAACACGACATTATAATACCATTTTTATTCCCTTATCTAAAACAAATCCTTCACACTAACATTTTGTCTCTCTTCACTACTAATACTGAATACTTCCTCACTCTTAAAACCACCTATAGAAGCAATTACATTACTAGGGAAAGTCATGATACTATTATTATAATCAGTTACTGCTGAGTTATAGAATCTTCTAGCCGCAGATAACTGCTCTTCCACTTCAAAAAGGGTCCTTTGTAAATTAACAAAATTAGTATTAGCTTTTAAATCTGGATAATTTTCTACTGCTACATTAAATTCTTTCATAGCTGAGTTAGTTTGTTGGTCTAATTGTAACTTCTCATTATTACTTAGATTAGGACTACTTGCCTTAGTTCTTAACCCAGTAATACGAGTCAATAACTCTTTTTCATGCTGCATATACTCTTTAACAGTTGCTACAAGATTAGGAATCAAATCATAACGTTTTTTAAGTTGAACATCAATCCCTGCAAAAGCATTCTTTATTTGATTCTTCTTTCTAACAATGCTGTTATACATCATAATACCAATCAAAAATATTAGTACAACTCCAATAACTACATAAATCATTCTCATCTCTCCTTAATTTTTCTAGTATAGAACACCTCTATACTTACTTAATTATCAACTTACCACGATACCTTAGATAAATCTCTTAATAATCTTTATTCCATATATTATTATTAAGACTTAAATCCTCTATAATACTAAAATAAAAATTCAATTGTTCATAGTATACTGCCAAATCCTCAAATTTTTCTAGTGACTGTCCAAGGCTTGCTTCTAGTAGGTTGTCATAAGTATATATTGTTAAATACATTTGATTATTCCTAAAAGCAATTCTCATTTCTCCTTTGGTCTTATCTTTCAATCCTTTAAGTTTTTCCATGAAACTAGGTGTTAATATGTATCTTGCTTCAATCTGATCTTCACTGTATACTTCAAATTCTTTTTCAAACTCTACATCTTCCAGCTTGACTCTGCTAGTTCCAGATTTTCCTCCTATACAATTCAATATGCCACTGTCTTTCAGTACATATGTTGAACTCTTGAATGATTTATTAAAATCAACTATCATAAAAACGCCTTTGAATATAGTTGAATAATGTGTTTTACCTTCGCTATCAGTATGTCTATCTTCCGTATGTAGTTCAGACATCCTCACATTAATGCCATTTCCATTTCTCTCATCTTCATCTGTTACAAATATAGTTCCAGATATCAAATCTTCTCCATTATATCTGTCGTAACTTCCATAAAGATTAGATTGTTTATATTCTCTTTCTGTTATATGCTCTTTTGGTGTATAAGTTAAATCTTCTCCAAAAAACTTGATAACTTCATTAATTATCTCTGTCTTGAATATCTTATTGAAATTACCACTGAAACTTGAAACAATCATTAGTCCAATGATAATCAGCCCAAATATAATGAATATTGCAAATGGTGATCTTGTGGAAGATATAATGATTATAGCTATTATTGCAGCTATGGAAAAATAGATAATCAAAGCTCTATTCCTCTTACTTCTTATTTCAGTTCTTTGTTTTTCAATATCCTCCAACTTAGGTTTTAACCTATCATTATAAAAATTTCTATACTCTTGTAAAGACTTCATCAAAATTCCCCCTGATTAGTTATTATTAATCCTCATTATATAATCTATTAAATATCTAACCATTCAATAACGTGTTCAATCATCTTATTCCAGAAATCCCATGTATGCTCACCAGGACATTCTTCGTAGGTAAGATTCATTCCTTTTGATTTGGCATAATCTCTAAAATTGATATTATCTTCATATAAGAAATCCTCTGTACCACAGCATTGATAGAAGTCTGGCATCTCCTTGCCTTCAGCTATATTCTTATCCATAACGTAAAATAAGTCATTGCAACTATCTTTCATTTCTTCATAACTACCGAATATATTCCTTACTTCTTCTATCTGAAAAGTAATATTATCTGGTACAGGATTATCTTTGTTGGTTTTAATGTATTCCTCCATTTTTTCCATATTGTTAAGCATTCCTAGTGCACCGGATAGACTAGCTGCTTTACTGAATTTTTCAGGATGATTAAGAGCAAGTTTCATTGCACCGAATCCACCCATTGATAATCCTGCTACGAATGTATCCTCTCTTTTATCTGAGATAGGAAAGAATTCTTTAGCAACAGCAGGGAGTTCTTCACTTACAAAGGTGAAATATTTATAACCATTCTTCATATCTGTGTAAAAACTTCTATGAACATTTGGCATTATAATTACTAATTCTTTATCTCTTACATAATTTTCAATCAACGTCCTTCTCTGCCAGTCTTTATGTCCTCCAGATAAGCCATGTAATAGATAGAGTACTGGATATTTCTTATTGGACCCTATGCTTTTTTCTGGTAGAATAGCTATTAATTCAGTTGTTAAGTCGAGTACTTTGGAAGTAAAATTACATTCAATTAGTGCCATATTATTATCTCCTATTCGTATTTATTCTAAATTATATGACTTTATTTTATCAGATTATCCTGTTTTAATCCATCACAATAATGAATTAAACTGTACATAAAAATCTACAATTTTATTATGATCAAGTAGTTTTTATATCAATAATGGTTGTATAGTCAAAAACAATAATAAGTAGTTGATATACTAATAGTACCTAAAAAAATACATAAAAAAACCGAGACATCTACATACTCATGTCTCAGTTTCCTTAATTTCTATTATCTCTTAACCAACATATTTTTGTAATGTACTACGTACAGCTCCAGTACCTTTAATCATTTCCATAAACATACCTTCAATCTTCTTACCTAGATTCACCTCATATAAATCAATACCAAAGATCTTTTTATTGGATAGAATACCACTAATATCTGCTGTGGTATCTCCTAGCTTAATTCCTTCTACTAAGGCTTGTAAATCTTCAATTAATGGGTCAGGACTAAGAACAAATTCCTTACCGTTATCATCAACACCTAATAGATATCTACACCAAGTTGCAATAGCCAATGGAATAGCTACTAGATCCTCTGGATTAAGGTCATCTCTTTTTGCATAAGATTTTATTGTTTCACCAAATCTGATACCCATTTTCTGTGATGTATCTGTAGCAATCCTTTGAGGAGTATCTGGTATAAAAGGATTAGCAAATCTCTCGTTCACTACTTCATCCAAAAAGGCTTTTGGATTAACGATTCCTGGGTCCACAACAACTTTTAACCCTTCTTCATATCCAATAGTTGTAACAAATTTTTTCAAGGTCTCATCTTTCATTTCATCAGCTATCAAAGTATGTCCAAGCAAACATCCTGATACCGCCAAAGCAGTATGTAAAGGATTAAGGCACGTTGTTACTTTCATAGTTTCTACCTTATTTACTGTTTCTCTATCAGTAAATATGATTCCTGCTTCTTCAAGCATTGGTCTGCCATTGGTGAACTTATCTTCTATAACAAGATATTCGCTTACTTCAGCATTGACGAAAGGTGCCATATAAGAATTCTTTGATGTAATAATTACATCCATGTCTTCTATTCCTTCATTACATAAGACTTCTTTTACTGTTTCTGATGGTCTTGGAGTTATTTTGTCAATCATTGATAATGGGAATGTTATTTTATTTTCATCTTCAAGATAATTGATGAAACCTTCTTCAACAAAACCTTTTCCTAACCATTCTTTTGCTATTGTTATTACTGCCTGTTTTAATTTATCTCCATTATGAGAACAATTATCCATACTTACAAATGTCATTGGGAATTTACCCTTTTGATATCTGCGATATGCTAATGAAGTAATTATACTCATAGTATGAAGGGGACTTTCTGGTCCATTTTCTATGTCTTTTTGTATAACTGTCATATAATTACCAGAAGCATCTGTTAAGGAATATCCTTTTTCAGTTATAGTGAAACTTACCATTTGTAAGCTTGGATTCTCAAATATACTGACTAATCTTTCATTGTCAGAAGTCCTGCTCTTATCTGTTGTTATTCCTTCAACGATACTGCCAATAACCTTTTTATTAAAATCACCATTAGCATTCATTAATACTAATAATGTTAGATTATCATAAGGCTCATATACTTTGTCCATTACTTCAAAATCAAAGGATTCTACAGCCACTATTCCTGTATCTGCCTTACCTGTGTCAAGTAGCTTTTGATTAGTATTAGCGATGAATCCTCTAAATATATTACCAGCTCCAAAATGTACCCACTTAGGTTCTTCTTTTGTTTTATGTAAAACAGTGTTGTAATCAAACTCTGGTAATTCTACACCTATTGCTTCCCATGCTGATTTATTCTCTATGCTTTCTCTATTTAACTTTAACATCAAGCTCCTCCTTTCTCTTATCAAGACTATCCCATACACCTAACATATACATGACCCCTAGAGCTCTATCATATAATCCGTAACCAGGTCTACAATCTTTTTCCTCACCCCATAGATGTCTACCATGGTCAGGACGAATGTATCCTTCAAAATCATTATCATGATATGCCTTCAATACTTCATAGATATCTACACTACCATCTTTACCTCTATGAGATACCTCAACAAAATCTCCGTTTTCATAGACTTTGACATTACGTATATGTGCAAAATGTATTCGGTCATGGAATTCACGGATAATACCTGGTATGTCATTTTCTAGGTTAGGACCTAGAGAACCAGTACATAGAGTCAATCCATTATAAGGACTGTCTACTAACTCAAGAAATCTCTTAATATGATCTCTGCTTCTAACAATACGAGGTAATCCAAAAATAGGCCATGGTGGATCATCCGGATGAATAGCCATTTTCACATCATATTCCTCACATACTGGAATGATACGCTTAAGGAAATATTTCAAATTATCAAAGAGAATTTCTTCTGTCATTCCTTCATAAGCTTTGAATAAGTCATCTAATTTTGCCATACGTTCTGGCTCCCAGCCAGGCATAGTGAATTCTCCTGCTCCATCTAGTATCTTCTGAGCCATTGTTTTAGGATCGTTCTGAATAGCATTTTTTTCATAGAACAGAGCATTAGAACCATCTGGCAATTCCTTGTATAATTCCGTTCTAGTCCAATCAAATATAGGCATAAAATTATAACATATAACTTTCACACCTACCTTGGATAATTTCTTGATAGTATCAATATAAATATCAATATACTTATCTCTGCTAGGTAAACCTAATTTTATATCATCATGAACATTTACACTTTCAACTACTGCTGGGCTTAACCCCTTGCTAGTTATTTGACTTACTACTTCTTCGATTCTTTCGGTTTCCCATACTTCACCAGCCACTTTATCATGTAAAGACCAAACTGCTCCTGTAACTCCAGGAATCTGGCGAATATGGTCTAAGGTTATGGAGTCATTGCCTTCTCCATACCATCTCCATGTCATCTGCATAGTATTCCTCCTTGTATTCAATGCTATTACAAAATTTCAATACTCATTCTAAATCTATTTATTTCCTAGGAAAAGTTCTTGTATACAAGTTCTTATGGTTTAATAGTATAATAAACATATACCTTTTGTCAATGTATTTTTTTTCATTTTTCCCTTTACCAATCATATATTTTTATGTATACTGGAATATATAAGCAAAATCGCTAATTGATTGATGATTAGCATCACCTATTGCTTGTTGGATGTAATATAATTCATAATACTTATCGTTAAATAATTAACTTGTATACCAGTTAATATTTTAACAATAGGTTGAACATATATAGAAAGTTGGAACTTAGAATGGCATCAAAAAAGGAAGAAATTATAAGGCAACTGAAAGAAGAAATATTGTGTATGGAATTAAAACCAGGCACTATAATTAGTGAAACAACTTTATCTGAGCGTTTTCAGATATCCAGAACCCCCATTCGTGATATTCTGAAACAGCTTTCTGCCGAAGGATATGTAGATATATACCCTCAAAAAGGAAGTATAGTTTCATACATCGACTTAGAATCTGTAGAACAGATTATATATCTTAGAAGTACACTTGAAAAGGAAATCATTAAAGAATTATCTCTAAATATCCCTTTAAAAGGATTGCATGAATTGAAATCCATCTTGACAAAACAGGAAGAATGTATAAAAAATCATGATTCCTTCAATGATTTTATGTATCTCGATGATGCTTTTCACAAAATTCTATTCACATTGGCTGGACGCTTGTTTTTATGGGATATCATCCAACAATTTAATGCTCATTATATAAGATATAGAAAGCTGAATATGTTAAAAGAAGAAAAACTTACTGAAATATTGGAAGAACACCAACTAATACTAAAATATATCATTGATGGGAAAACAGATAAGATAGAACAGCTTGTTCATCATCATATCCGTGCAGATGTAAATTCTTTCTATTTTCAAGAAAACTTTGATGAGTATATCAAAAAATAAACAGGCAGATAGATTAGGTTGTGCTAAACCTAGTCTATCTTCCAAAACTTGCAACCATCTGAAAAATATATTATCCTACAGCCCCATTATTTTACTTAATATATTCATCTCCAACTAAAATATCAGATATGATCTCTGTTGGGACCACGAATTTAACTACACCCATACATCCTGGAGCAACTTCATATTCATCAAATGAAATGACTAATTGGTTTTTTTCATCTATATAGAAGTTCTGATCACTAGCTATTTTATCATAACCCCTCTCGCCTTTTTCTTTATCAGCAAAGAAATATGTTACATTCTCATCTGTCTTCATTTGTTGTTCCATTTGTTCTCTAATATTATTGCTGATTATTTCTATATATGAATCATCTTTGAATAGTGATGGTAGGGTTATTAGTATTTCTTTTTCTTTATCAATTGTATCATATTTTATCTTTTCACGAGATGAACCTTTCATTTCAACTATATATCTTTCTATAGCAAATATTTTATCAGTATCAGTTATCACGTTGTATCCACTGTCTACTGCTGAAGGTCCTTTATTCTCCTCCTCATCTTTTATTTCATCCATGAAATTGTTGTATAGTTCTTTACCCTCTTGGATATATTTTTCATTCAAGCTAAGTTCTAATTCTTCATTTTCCAATCCCTCAATGGAAGGCACCTTGATATTGGCTTCATGATTATCTTCATTGACCTTATATTCTCTGAATGTGAATACTTTTACCAGATTACTTATAATGGGAACATCAGCTAACGCTTTAGCAGATGACTCACTGCAATTTATTACCGTTACAAATATAGCTAAGGAAGCTGCTACTGCTCCAACCCATCTTATTATATTATTTTTTCTCATATTTTTCTTAACTCCTTTTCTTATAGAATCCTTTACTATAAAATCCAATTTGTCCGATACAGGTATATTCATGTATTCATTTTTTAGCTTTTCTAATTTTTTATCACTCATAATTTACCTCCTAAAAGTTAAGCATCAAGCTTAATCTTTAATTTTTTAAGTGCAGAATATAATCTGGTTTTTATAGTATTTACATTTTCATTCAACACATTTGCTATTTCTTCTATTTTCAGCCCCTCAAAGTATCTAAGTACTATAATACTTCGATAATCTACAGGTAAATCATCTAGAGCTCTTAATAAGTCTACATTCTGGTAATTATCATGTATCCCATCACTGTAATTTTCTAGGGTTACTTCATCTACTACATCTATTTTCTTCTGTTTACGTAAATGGTCCAAAGAAGTGTTAACTACTATTCTATAGAACCAAGTATTAATATAATCAGGATTTTTTAGTTTATTTATAGATGAAAGAGCTTTGTAAATAGATTCTTGTACTATGTCCAATGTATCATCCGGATTTTTTACATAGCTATACGCCAATCTATAATATTTTTCTTTATTATCGATAATATAATTTGTAACTATTTTTTCTAAATCCTTTTTTTTCATAATTGAATAAAGCTCCTCACTGATACGCATCATAAATTGTCTGACACTATATAGACGTATAGCTATTAAAAAAAGTTTTACCTATTTTAAATTCATTTATATATTGTATCATTACCCATTTATTTTATTCAAAAAATAGCCCCAAAGGATAGGCTGTAAGCTTAGTCTAACCCTTGGAACTATATTTTAATAAAATCATAATGTTTTTATTCTACACTATATCTTTCTACTTTACCTCTTATTACACTTCTTTATCTTTCAGTCACCAACCACAATAGTCACAGTATTAGAATTAACTGTTTTGTCACCAACAGTTACCTTTACTGTAATATCAGCAGTACCTTTTTTCAATGGATTAATCTTGTTATCATTAATCTGTAATACCGTTGTATCTGATATATCATAAGTCAATACTGCTTTGCTCATATCTACATCAGCACCATTACTCATTAGGGCAGTAACGTTGAATGGTATGAAATTCATATCCAGATTTATCTCATTAACTGATGTATTCAAGTTTACATAAGCTAGATTTGCCTCTACATCATTAGTTACTTCTTTGATATAAATATCATCTAAGATAATTTGTTCTTTCCCTTGTTGTTTATCAAGAGTCATATACAATCCATTGGTGTTGTCACCAGTTGTAAATGTCTTCTTAACTTTTTTAGCTACACCTCTGTCTATTTGTTCAATCGCATTTGAACTGCCTGTTACTGTTAGAGGTATACTTGCTACTGTTGTTTTATCAGGTTGTTTTATATTCAATGAATAATTTATATCATCTCTTGCAAGTGCATAGGTCAAACCTAGTTCATAAGTTGTGTTAGGTTTTAGTGTAAATGCTCCATCTTCTGTTATAAGCATCTCACCTCTTTCACCATCTTGCTGATTGGATTTCAATGAAAATCTTCCGTTAATGACCCAACTCATGAATTGACGACCATATAAATCTTTTTCAGCTAAATGGCTTCTATTGGAGTTTCCTCTTCCTGGTGCAAGTACAAAAGGTGAAATACCCTCATCTACATTCTCAAAATCTTCATAGAATGTATATCCTTGTTCACTAGTTACACCAGGCTCTTCATAACATCTAAAATCATCAATATATACTGTTCCATTACCTTCTGCCACATTGACAGAAACGGTCGCTGTCGATACACCTGTTGGAACTGTAAATTCTACATTTGCTCTTAGGAATGTATCACCATTGAATTTTACAGCTTGTCCACTTCTTGTTTTACCTCTTCTAATGATTACACTTGAGTAATCCTTATCACCACAATTAACATTCAATGTAACTGATCTTTCATCATTATTTTGAATCCACGTTGAAATAGAGTATGTTTTATTTTCTTCAAGTCCATTGATGACTTGGCTTATACCACCTTCTCCATTTGTTATCTTAAGTATATCATTACCACCACGTGGACTACCTTGGTGTATATTTTCTATTTCTTTAACTATTGATACATTTTCACCTGTTTTTGTCCATCCAGCACCTGTAATATTATCGTTGACGAATCCCGCCGAATCAAATCCAGGATCAACAATCTGCTGTCCTTCGCCCCAAGTATTTATTCTATTTTGTGTTACTTCCCCTTGTGTTACTAGATAAGGAATATTTTGTTCCAATGAAAGTGTAATCTTACCTTCAGTAACATCAATATCTTTAATATAATGTCTTCCTAGATCATCAAGCTTGTAAAGTTTTAGTTTAGTACTATCACTCCATTCAGAAGGAAGTGTCCACTGAGTTGTATCATTTTCAAATGGTGTCCATGCATATATCTTTTCTATACTAGTTGATTTGTTACCATCATCTGCATTAGGTACCCATGGCAAGAATAATTTTGTCTTACCTACATAGGTATCATTATATGAATCTTCAGGTGTTGTAGCTATCAATCTGTTATCTTTATAATAGTTGATATCATTACCTTCACGAACAGCTTTTACCCCTTCAGTGAAATCAACTTGGTCTGAAGTCATTTTCATTATTTCAAAATGCTGCATATATTTCGTAAGCAAATCATTATTATAGAATATTCCTGTACCCATTTCACCTATTACTGTCTGCTGATTACCCCAACCGCCAGGCAATAGATGTTTGTTACCTTTTAGTAGAGGGTCTCCTACAAAAGTATCTTGTGTATTATATTTTATGAATCTCATAATCTGTGAATTGTTCCCTTTGTTTGGATATGCTGCATCTCCTCCCCAATGAGTCCATGTAACATATTGTTCTAGTGGTCCATTCATCTCAGTTCCAAGCATATAACCAAGTGAATTGACCTTTTCACCTAGTTGAGCCGCATTCCAGTCATTACCTGTGTATACATCAACATATACAAAATTAAGATCTGGAGCTGCTTTCTTCAATAAATCTAATCTTCTATATAATTCCCCTGTAGTTATATCTTTTCTTTGGTTTACATAATAAGCTTTATCTAACCAGCCCCAACCTGGTGAATTTAGACTTACGATATTTTGTGGATACATGAATGCATCTGGATGATATTCAGTTGCATTAATATGAATACCAATCTTAGCATTATAATCTTTTCCTGCTTCAATAAGCTTATTGAAATCCTTGATACCACCTTGTCTAATACCAAAATGGTCATAGTCAGGATGTGAATCGTCATGTCCTTCAGCCTGATAACCTTTTTCAAGGACTATCTGACCGAATCCATCAGTATAATTGTATATGTTCTTAACCATATCAAGACCTTTTAAAAATGGGTTTTGGGTATATCCGATATTCATTGATACATATGAAATATTATTCTTGATATCTTCTCCACCAAAAGGTATTTTCATATCTTTTCTATACAGTATGGCTGCATCTTGCCAGTCAATGGTACTATCATTGTTCTCATCTTTTGCAATGGCAATCTGCACCCATGGTTTATGTTCTTGGAAATAGTCTGCTCCTGTATCTGCTTTTCCTAATTCTTCTCTATAAGTCCAAGCTCCTGCTCCTATTCCAGTTTTCTTATCAGCACCTCTGTTATCTGTTGAAAGAGAAATTCTTGAACCACCTGTTGTAACATTAGAATCAACACTTACAGCAAAATCATTATTGCTGATGAAAGCATAGGTTTTTCCTTGCACTCCAAGTGTCTGTTCCTGTACAGATGAAAATTTCTCAATAATGTTATTCCAATCACCAGTAGTTATAACTGATGCTATTTTACCGTTTTCAGAAGCTTTAACTGATGCTAAGCTTTGTTTTGGAATATTAAGTGTCTGGAATTTAACATTTGGCTCTATTACATTGATGATTTCAAATCTTAGTTTATTATCATTGACACTCATCTTTCCTTGAAGTTCAATTCCTGTACTACCAAAATCCTTCATTGTATATATGATTGAAGACTTATCTTCTGCAATTGTTGATGTAACTGTAGGGATATATTGTTCACCATTAACTTCCATAATGAACAGTTGTTCATCTTCACCATGGAGTATTGAACCGTCCTCTTTCCATTTGTAACTTAATACCCTTGGGAAATTCTCGTCAACTGTAACATCCATTTTTGCTGAAGATATTATAGTTGTTTTTTCTTCTATTGCTGGAGGAGCAAGAGGAGGTATCTCTGTTACCTTTACATTATCAATAATAAAAGACTGTCCTGCCCAGCTATGGAAACCAATATATCCTTCACCATCTGGAAGAGATGATACTGATTGTTTACCAATTTCATTTCCGTCAAAGTATATGGAAAAATTACCCTCATGGGCTTTTAATTTCATTCGGTATACTTTTCCCTTTTGTGGAGAAAATGAACCTGGAAATGAACCATAGCCTTGTCCGTTTTTCCATACTAGCTTTCCAACATCCAAAGAAATGTTTGCCCAGTTATTGGAATCTATATATCTGATTAATGGTCCGCCCCTGAATACTGAATCCTCTGTAGCCAGAACAAATTCTACGTCTGCTTCAAATATCATGTTTTTTAGAGCAGGAGTATCATCTAGCTTGAAATAAGCTACTCCTTGATCTGAAAGTCCACTAATTAAAAGTCTACCGTCATCTGTTGCAGATATAGAACCAGACCCCCTGCCTATTTTCCAGCCATCTGCTGCTGTTTCTTTATTGTCAAAATCAAGTTCGTAGGAACGTGGTTCTTCATTTAACACTTCTATGGCAGCTATATTTTCAAAAAGCTCTCCTTCAATGTTTCCACTAACTTGTAGGGTAGTGTTAGCAACTATGTCTTTAATAGGAACATGATTCCATATTATCTGCGACCTGCCACTTATACCACCATAGTATTTAATATCCATAATTGATGGAAGAGTTGGCATTACACGTGGATATGTTTGAACTTTGTATGTTGGTATATATGTAATCTGAGGAATTGCCGTCTTGATGATTGTACCAACTTCACCATTTATCAGTTCAGTTACCTTTAGAGTTTTTGCTGTACCATAGTTTACATAACCAACTTTACCTTTTTCAAGAGTTATACCAGTAACTATCTCATCAAGACATACACTATCATTTATGATGACCGTTACTTTGTTTCCAATATATCTACATTTGATTGTAACATTAGTATTCTCTGCAATCTGTGGACCAGTGAATGTTTTTTCTATGTTATTGGAATCTTTTATAGCCCAATCTGTTCCACCTTTATATATGATGCTGGCATACTTGCTGTCACTTGTAGCCCTAAACAAGATACCATACTCTGATACTTGGGTTGCTTTCATAGTGACACTTAATTCACCATTTACTATAGTTGGGGATTCATTCTCTACTAGACTATAATTACTAGATGCATCATTTATTATAGTAAGTTCCCCTTCTGTTTTATCAATATCATATCTACCTGAACCATCTATTGTATTCCATGTAATACCTTCTGGAGCAGTATATTCTTGAGTATATTTTACTGAAGAAGATTTATCAATGATTTTTCCAGTAGCTGTAACTGTTGCAAAAGAATCATTTTCAGTTTTTTTATCAAGTACACCTGTAGCTGTAAAAGTGTCATTTTCTGTAGTAAGTTCTGTCCAGCTTGTAATATTAGCTACAATATCTACTGTTGTATTTTCATCTACTTTTAATTTAGCAAATGCTTCTCTAGGTAAATAACTTTCATCCATGCTGTCTTTTATTAAGTTAACTTTCATTGGAGTGACTTCTGAAACAATGCTAGAGTTAACTTGTACATTTAGCGTGGGCTCAAAAGACATACCTTCAATAGTACCTTTAACTTGGACTATACCTGGATTTGATGTATCTACTGATTGAGAATTCCATGTTACATTTTTTTCAATTAAGGCACCATCATTATAGATGACTTTAACTGTTGATGGAAGTGTGACATCTTGATTTTGTACAACAATGATAGTATCATCTTTGATTCCTTGTGGCTCTCCATTTATTGCTCCAATATTACCTGAATACATATATTCAACAGTTGTTGTTACATTCGTATACCATTTCCTGTATCCTTGATAACCACTATTTGTAGGTACCCAATCAAAGGATTTATCCAGTATAGGCATTCCAAAATCTTCAAAACCATTGGCACCTTCTTTTTTTGCTGCCCAGATAATTATATTTTTCCCCTCATACCTAACTCGTAATTTGACTACTTCACCTCTATTGAAAGTTTTTCCTTGAGTAGTGAATTCCCATTTACCTGCCTTGTTCACTCCCCAAGCAGTTCCATCATGTCCAATTAACAGCCAATTATTAGCATCTATGCTTCGAACCAAAACTCCAAATCGTCCCAATGTTTCATCTGGAACAGTGAATTCAATCTCTACTTCACCATCTGCGATACTATGTGATTCTGTATCAATTATTCTTGTATCCCCTACATTTGTAAAACCCAATACACCATTGTTAGTTACAGTTGTTCCACCACCTGTAAGTGTAGAAAAATGACATTCACCATTATAATCTTGTTTATAGAGATTATCTTTTGCCTGTTCTGTGGTTACATCTTCTTCTGTTGCTGATGTTGGAACATAAAAAACCATCATCATGATTGTCATAGCCAATGCAGCTATTCGTTTGGTTAATTTTCTTTGGTACATTTTTTCACTCTCCTTAAATTTGGTAGTTTTCCAAGACTGCTAGGAATTACTTTAACCCCTCTATTCAAGCAAAAATAAGAATTAAGTAATTATTAACAATAATATATATATATTAACAATTTTTTTAATTAGTCTGTATGTAAAATTATTATTCTTTTATGTCCAAATCTTAGCACCTTATATATTTATTGCACAAAATACTTTATATCCATTATTTTTTATGCATTTCATACAAACATTCATGGCATATGAATCAATAACACTCATTTTACAGCTACATAGATATTAGAATATACTTTTCCACAGCTGAACAAAGCAGATATCTACTTTAATAAAGTAAATACCTGCTTGTAACTATACAGACTCTATTATCTTATTATCTACATATCAAACCATAGAATTTCATTCTCTTGTAAATCCAATTCAAATGCTGTTCCATCACCTTTATAAATCGTAGTGGACTGTTTCGTATATGTATTATTCACAACACAATATTTTTTTGTATTCATATATGCATGTACGTCAACATTAATATTATCGCTATACCACTTTTTCATTTCATTTTCTTTACCAGCCGCCCAGAATATAGAACGGTATAATATACGTGTATTTTCAAAACTATATGGAAGTCCACTTAGATAAACACTACGTCCATTTCCAAATTCATTTGCAGTCATCTCAATATCTCCACCGTTATTAACAATTACTTGAGCATTTTTTAGTGCATAGACATCTTTGATGCCTTCTCCAAAATCAATATCATCCTTACATTGCTCTGTAATGAAATGTGGTTTCTCTTCCCAATTATACTTATCCGTTGATAGACTGAAACCAAGCTCACGGTCTACACCAAGTACTGACGCCATTTGGAAGAATCGTCCATTTTGCTCATATGCACTTGGCTCACCAACACCAATGAATCCACCACCATTAGCAACGAATTCTTTAATTGTTGTTACTATCTCTGCATCAGCCCAATTTTCTCCACCGCTGTTTGCAGTATAGGCACTTCCTGCATTTATGATTACACCTACGTCATCTAATATGGATTTATCATTTTTTATATCCTCAAAACTGATGAATTTCACATCAAACTGCATACCTGCTAATGCTTCTAATATTCCACCATATGAGTAACATTTTTTATTCCATAATGCATGTGCCACCATGTAAGTTCCCCATGAGCGAATCTTACCCCAGCAATTCAAGACAGCTACTTTGAATGGTGCTACATATGGTTTTCCCTCTCCGATATTATCATAGAGAGTACGGAATTCATTACAAACACTCTCAATGTAATCCATAAAATCTGGAAACTCAAGAGCAAGTTTCAAATAACCTCCATAACCGATTCTATCTACTGGACTTCGTAGAATGGCACGTCTTGCGGTTACCCAGTTTTCTACTGCTTCTTTTTTAGGCTCTCCACCTTCATGGAATGTATCTGGGAAAAAGTATGGCAAGAATCTACCTTCTGTATATCTTACTCCAGGTATATCTGAGATAAGTCTCAGTGTTGTACCATTTCCAACTGAACCAACAACACTATCTAATCCAATTTCTGGAAAATATTTTCCAAAAGGTTCTGTACCGATCCAGTGATCTCCAAGGAACATCATAGCTTCTTTACCATGACTATGAACAATATCAACTAATTCTTTAGCTAATTTGGCAACTTCTCGCTGCTGAAAGTCCATAAAGTCCTTAAATTCTTTTGATTGTATACGAAAAGTATTATTTTGATATCCTTGGTCAATGATATACTCTGCACGAAACTTATAACCTGCTTCTTTTTCAAATTCATCTAGGATATAAGGACTGATACTTGCTGAATAACCAAACCAATCAACAAATTTTTCTTTTCCTTCATCATTGAAATTAAGTGTAAATTGATGGAAAAATGTTGTAAATCTAACTACGTCAACGTTAGGATTATCTTCACACCATTTTGCCAGCTTATCCTTTACATATTTTTGTGTTTTAGGCTGTCTTACATCAAAAGTCATTTGATGAGGTACATCTTTCCAATCATTAGTAATGTAGTTATACATATGAACTGGATCCCACATGATGAATGCAAGAAAACTAACAGTATACTCATGATATTTGTCTGTCTTTATTGTTACTTTACCAGTTTCCTCATCATAATCCCAATGAGATACAGGTACAACTTCTCCTGTAGTACGATCTATTACTTCCCACCATCGTTTAATATCATGCATGGTATTAACCTTGAATTGTGGCTTATAGAAATCACGTAACAACTCTATATCAAGAGTATCACCAATTGCTGTCTCAGGTTCTGTTACAAGATACATTTGCTGTATTTCATCAGGATTATTCTTAGCCCATTCATTATCTTTTCTAGTCGTATAATATGTAGCATATACCTTGGCACCTTTACCTAATAGTTCTTTTGGAAACTCAGTTCCATCACAGTCACGAAGTGCGTCAACACCTAATCTTTCCATAGTCTCAAGAGTCTCATTTATAATATCTACATCTGTTGGTAGAGTTACTCTTCCTTTATTATTCATATCCATACCTCCTAATTTCATCATTTAATAACTAAGACTAATTAATTCAGATCATCCATTAATTCATTCACTTCATCTATCATTTTATAAAGCCCTTTATTCTCATAATTTTTCATTATATCATTGTACATCTTATCTACACTTTCTCTGCCTATCATAACCTTAATGATATCATCTGCTGGTTTTATCATAAAATTACTCATAGTTGGAGTTTGCATGGATAAATTTATTTCATAATATTTAGGTAAATCCGTTTCCAATAGTTGATAGCTATACTCAACATCCATTTTATAATACTTATCTTTCGTTGGGTCCCCTGTAAGAGTTAAATATCTATATACATTATTCCATTGCACTAAATCAGCAAGTAAGGTAATAGGATATTTGTCGTTAATATCATTACCTTGTTTTGCTATTTTCACACCATTGGCTGATATATAATCTTCATCTTCATATCCTCGCCTAAGCATATCTTCATTTTTCAAAAAATACTCATATAAATTAAGAATAGCTTCCTGTTTGACAGGGTCATCTGTCGTTATATATGATTCCGACCAATATTTTTTGAATACACTTCCATAGGTATTGCCATCTTTTGATTTTAAAGGCGATAGAATTTTCACATGATCCTCAAACTTTTTATCTGGATATTTTTCGTTCCATCTTTTAGCCAGTTTCCATGATATCATATTACCTAGCAGAGCCGCTGATGATCCATTTATAAATTTGTTTATGGATTGTTCCTCTTTCGCCAAAGGAATATCTTTCGCTATTGTTGATTCTTCATACATCTCTCTTGCAAGTTCAAAAGAAGATTTTAAGTCTCCAGCAAAATAGGCAGGGATATACTTATCATCCTTCTTGACCCACTTGAAATCACTACCACTGCCGTCACTCATTCCTAAAGGAACGCTGTAAGACATGAAAAAACTATCTAAGATGAATGGTACTGTAACAGTCATTCCCTCTATGTCCTTATTTTCAGCATCATTTTTCATAATAGCCTTTATCATAGCCCGAAACTCATCATAGGTTTCAGGTTCTTCAGTTATCCCAGCCTTCCTTGCTAAATCATAGCGGCAAAAAATCTTACGATCCATTCCACTTAACTTTACACTATGACTATTATCGTATGTCTTTCTTGGTATACCATAATAATTTCCATCAGAATGTCTGAATTGGTTCATCTCAGCACAATTCATATAACTGTTAAGGTTTGTCCACTTGGATAAATCCTTGGGTAAGGGTTTAATAATCTTTTTATCAATCCATTGATTATACAAAGGTGTACCAATAGCACCGATTGCTACAACATCTGGTAGTTGTGAAGATGATGCCAATAGATTAATCTTTCTTCTATCATCATCATGAGTAATTTCATAGGGAATAAGTTTTATATTTAATTTTTCTTCAATCTCACGTAACATTTTATCATTATCTCCACCACTCAAGGCATTATCAATATTCCAAAAGGCTATTGAAATCTCCATAGGTTCTTTTTCATTAATATCAAATACTTCATTATTATTTTTTTTACACCCTGTAAACATCATAATTATAATCAGTAATAATATATATATTAATCTGTCCTTCTTCATAAGATAACACCTCAACATTTTGATAATGATTATATATTGCTCTTTCTATAATAAGATGGTGCCATATTAGTATATTTCTTGAATTTCTTTATAAAATAGAAGTAGTCATTAAATCCGCTGTTGATACATACATCATTAATGGACATATCAGTTTTCTGTAATAATTCTTTAGCTTTTTCTATTCTTAGTCCAGTCAGATATTTTACATAAGTTGTCCCTGTCTCTTTCTTAAATAATTGACTTATATAATTAGGATTCAGGAATAATTCTTCAGCAATATCTTTTATGGATATATTCTTAGTAAAGTTTGCATTTATATATTTGATTACTTTTATAAAATTCTTATTATAACTTTCAAAAGTCAAGTCATTCTTTTCAAATGAATTCTCGATAACCACGAGTAGGCTGTTTATCAAGTTATCAAAGCTTTCATAGTTTCTTACAAGCTCATCAAAACTATATATATTAAGGTCATCCTCTTCACCTATAGGTCCTCGATATTTATTTAATATCATATTATGCAGCTTCATTGCTTGTTTGATATTCATGGTTTTGCTAGGTATTTTAGCATATTCCAGCAGATTTTCTTTAAGCTTAGCTGGTTTATCTATATCTTTACAGATTTTATTGTAATAGTCATCTTGCTTCTTAGTCTCATCCATCAAAATCTTATCATCTTTACAAAAAAAGAAATAATAGCTTTTTACCATAATATCATCTATATGTTCCAGAAGATTATCATAGCTTCCTTTATTAGTAGTTATACCTATCCCATCTATTAATGGATTGTTCTTTATTTCATTATTCAGCATTAATTTATCTGTATCATCATTCAATATATAGAGATATTTATTTATTCCTATATTGAACATAAGATGGTGTACCTTAATATACTTAGATAGATTTTCCTTGCCGATTACTATAATCATATGGAATCTATCTTTTATCTTATTCCTAATGAGGAATTTTTGTATTTCCTCTACGTTATTTTCATACACGTATTCCATGAAATCATATTCCATAAAATCATTCTTAGGTTCTATCTTATCTACAGCCAACTTAAGAACAGACATCATCTCAGTATAGTCTATTGGTTTTAAACAATATCCAGCTACTCCAATCTGTATAGCTTTTTTTGCGTATGAAAAATCTGCATAACCACTGATTATAATAAATTGAATTGAGCTATTTAATTTTGCGATTTCACTACATAATGTAAGACCATTGAATGGTGGCATACTAATATCCGATATTACAATATCTATATGATTCTCTTTTGCATAATCCAGCGCGTGACGACTATCGGTTGCAGTGTATACCAGTTCCAAATTCAGTTTTTCCCAATTAATTCCTGATTTTATAGATTGTATAATCATTGGCTCATCATCAATTATCATTACTTTATACATCTAAATCAACCTTTCATTCAAATTGTTTCCTGTTTATTGGAAGCATGATACTTATTTTAGTTCCCTCTCCATGTTCACTCTCTATCTTGACTCCATACTCATTACCATATATCATTCTTATCCTTCTATGTACATTAGATATACCCACATGACTAGAATCATCGTTTTCAGAATCTAGATTTGCAATGATTCCATCTAGTTGAGATGGTTCAATTCCTACTCCATCATCTTGTATGATGATAATAAGATTATGTTCGTCTATTTTAGTTCCAATATATAATGTTGTATCATCTGTATTTTTTTCAATAGCATGTACAAATGCATTTTCCACTAATGGCTGCATTATCATCTTAGGTATTATGATATTAAGAGTTTCATTATTGATATTATAAAAAACTGTTCCTTTATTACCAAACTTGAACATCTGAATATCAATATAAGCCTTTATCATCTTGACTTCTTCTTCTAAGGTTACTTCACTTGACCCTTTTATACTATATCTGAATATATCCCCTAGACATTGAGCCATGGTTGATATTTCAACAATGTTATTAGACATAGCAATACCTTTCATGGTTTCAAGTGTATTGTATAGAAAATGAGGATTGATCTGACTTCTCAAATAGGATATCTCCGCCCTCTTTTTCTCAATCTCAGCTTGATATAGATTATTGCTTGTATTGACTAATTTATGTGTCAGGGTATTTATCTCGTCAATCATATCATTAAGGTCATCAGCAAGTTCAACTATCTCCTTATTACCATTTACAATAACTTTTTCTTTCAGTTTCTTATAATTTCCAGATATTATTGTTTTAAGATAATCACCTATACTATGAATGGGCTTAACTGTATTCTTGTATATGACCATGAATGCAAAACATACTATGATTATAAATATTATGCAGATGATTGATATTATCAATTGAATATATCCAACATCCTTTTTAGTATATTTCTTGTCTATGTTACTTACGATATACAAATCCATATCTTTTATTTCTTCCACTATTATGATACTTTTATCATCAGTGAGCATATCTGTTTTTGTAGTGTTTCCATCAATTTTATTAATAATATTCGTTCCAACTTCTTTTGTACAATTTATGGGATAGAACTTATTATACTTATCAAGAATCACAAAACTGATTCCTTGAACTGTTCTTGCTTCAAAATTTTTTAGTATTGTATCCACATCAACAGATATGATGATGTCGCCAAAATACTCTCCATATGTATCTCCCATATCCATACCAAACACTTTATTGTCAAATGCTATGGTTGTGATATTTTTATCCATATAATTTTGTTCATATAAACCTACACATTTAAGTCTTCTATCATCCTCAGCCCTCTTAACTATTTCATTCAGGGTTTCTCTTTCCAAGTAAATACTATTTATGTATTCATCATCTATAAGAGCAATATCAAAAATATCATCATAATATAGCTTTAACACCGAAATACTTTTTTCTACTTTAGTTATTGTATCAAAATCCAGTTCTTCCTTAAAATATTTCTGTAGAATACTTTCATATTGTAATGTACTTGATGCAGCTACCATCCTCTTATTAGTATATTCTAATTCACGTACTAATTTCTGTGATATGGTTCTACTATATTGAAGATTCTTCTCAAATAATAGATTACTAATTAATTTTCCAGTTATTATATTAAGAAATATGAATACAATGATAATACTTAATACTAATACTGTAAATTGTAATTTCAGACTAGGTAGTATCCTTTTTTTCATCTAACCACATCCTTAGATATCATAATTTATACTACCTTAATATAAAAAAAACATCAAGAAGCTTTTGTAGTAAAATCGTACTTTATCCATCTAATTGTTTTATAATGTCGAATGTAATCCTATCCCTTTAATCCTCCTAAAGATAATCCTCCAGTAAGTTTTTTCTGAACAGCCATATAGAATATCATTGTTGGCAGCATTACCAGAACCAGCCCTGCAAACATAGCACCCCAGTCAGTAGCATATTTCTGGACTTCCATGAGATTCTTAAGACCAACTGAAAGAGTCTTCTTAGTATCATCTCTTATCATAGTAAAGGCTAGAATATATTCGTTCCAATAACTCATAAATGCAAACATGAGTACTGTTACCATTCCAGGTTTTGCCATAGGAACTATTACACTATAGAGAGTTCTGAAATACCCACATCCATCAATGGAAGCCGCAGCCTCATATTCCTTAGATATACCTTTGAAGAACCCGCTTAATAGATATATATTAAATGGTAACGTAGTAACTGAATATAGAATTGCAAGCATTAGTCTATTGTTCAATAAGTGCATCTTATTCATTAGAGTAAATAATGGAACTACTGTATAAGACCCTGAAACAAAAAGTCCTCCCATGAATACTAGACTGATCAATTTATTGAACTTGAAATCAAATCTAGATAGTGCATATGCCGCTGGAACAGCCAATGCAAGTAAGACTACTATTGCAATGATTGTAATACCAATGGAATTTATGAAATATGAACCCATATGCCCTTTTACTAATGCATTAGTATAGTTCTCCCAATGTAACCCTGAAGGTAACTTCCAAGGACTGGTCAAGAATTCTCTATTAGTCTTGAAAGACGTTGCGAAAGCCCAGAATATAGGATATACCACTAATATGGATGCAATAATCAATATTAGTCTAGTGACTACATTACCAACATTTATTTTCTTATTATCTTTACTTCTACTTTTCATTTATTTCACCTCCATCAATAATTATCGTTTTCTTTTTCAGTCAGTTTTCTACTAATAATAGCTAGAGTGAATGCAAATAAGAATACTACTACAGCAACAGCCATTGCATATCCAAAGTTGGAGTTGGTAAATGCTTGACTATACATATATGACAGTAAAACCTCTGATCCACCGTTAGGTGCTCCTCCTGTCATGACCGTAACGAAAAGAAAGCTCATATTAAGTGAAGATATTATAAAAAATACTATTGTTACTCTGATTATTTCCCAAAGCATTGGTATTGTGATTAAGAAGAATTGTTTGAATTTTGATGCTCCCTCTAGATCAGCTACTTCATAGAATGAAGGTGATATAGAATCCATACCAGCCATATACATTACCATATAATATCCTACAGCCTGCCATATCATTGCTCCTGAAATAGCCCACAATACGGTTTTTGAATCCCCAAGCCAGGTTTTCCCACTTAATCCTATAAGATTAAGTGCTGCATTAAGTAATCCTCTGTTTGGTTCGTATATATATGTAAATAATATCCCGATAACTACAATTGATAATACGTTAGGGAAGAAGAATAATACTCTGTATAGATTTTTTTCTTTGAATTTACTTCGTGATAATGTTGATGCAAAGAAAAGTGCGATTACCATAGTTACTATTGTTGTTACAATCATTAAAAACACAGTGTTCTTAAAAGCCAGTGCAAATTTCTGATCATGTAATAATGTCTTAAAATTATCAAGCCCTATAAATGTTTTTGTAGGTGATAATCCACTCCATTTGTAAAGTGAATTAATAAATACTTTGATAGCTGGATAAACACCTAATATTAAATACAAAACAAATGCAGGGGCAACACAAACTGCAAGAAAGAAACCTTTACTAGAACTAATCTTGCTTTTTTTAACTATTCCTTTTTTTACTGTGGACATTTGGTTACCTCCTTTACTATTTATGTTCAAGTAAAAAATTTGAACAAGGGCTGTCTAATAATACATTTTTAATGATTAAGGAAGATAGCCATCCTAAAAATGTATTATCCGACAGCCCCATGTGCAAGGTTAATAATTGATATAATTACTATTTGACTATATTTTTAGCTGCTTCTTCAAAAATTGGTTTTAGATAATCAATAGCTTCTTCTTTAGTCTTTGTTCCTGTTATAACTTGACCTACTGTACCGAAGAATTCTTTTCTAGGAACAAGAGTCATATTATCTACAGCTGCAAAGTTACTGATTAATGGTTTGTATCCTTTATCAAATAATGTATATGATGCTCCTGTTGCTTCATCAACAAAAGGTTTGATTACATCTGCTACACCTTTTAATGGTGGAACTGATTGTGCTTTTTCAGCTTGAATTTTTATTGCTTCGTCTGAATAAAGGAATTCTAAGAATTTCTTAGCTAATTCTTTGTTCTTGGATGCACTTGGTATATACATTTCATCCATTGATGCAACTACATACTTGTCATTATCTGCTTTTAATACTGGTGCTGCTGCAAATCCCCATGTGAATCCATCTTCTCTTGGTGCATCTTTCATTTCATTAGCAATCCATGAACCATTAGGAATCATAGCTGCTTTACCCATAAGGAATTCTGCTTGTGATGTTGTATGGTTGATACCTGCTGTACCATTCATGATTGCTTTAGTTGATGCTATCTTCTCGAATTTCTCCATGATTGCTTTGAATTCATCTGAGTCCAAAGTTGATACATCATATTTTACAAGTTTATCAAATGTATCTTTTCCTGCACCTGAAGCGATTGCAGGGAATACCAATGATTCAAGATATCCTGGATAGATACCTGCATATGTAATAAGTGCTCTGTCTGTTATTTTATTTTGAAGTTCAAAGAAATCATCCCATGTCACTGGTGCTGTAATGTCATTTGTTTTGAAATAATTTTCATTGTACCATAATCCAAGTGATGAGAAGTTGAATGGTGCAAGATATGTTTTTCCATCACCATAAGGACTTAGAAGTGAGTTATCAAGTACTCCGTCAATCATTTTATCTTTTAGCTTATTCATTACATCACTGATATCAGCAATAGCTTTATCTTTTATAAGAGATTGTGTTGTACCTGATTTATCTCTTGATGATAAGAATACAAAGTCTGGTGAGTCATTTGATAGAATGTCATTTCTGATTCTTTCACCTATATTAGGGTCAGCTACAACTTCTACTGTAACGCCTTCATTTTGTGCTTCGAATGCTTTTGCTACTTCATCCCAATACTCACGTCCGAATCCACCTTGAAAAACAGATACTTTTAGAGTTTGGTCTTTTATTTCTGGTTCTTGCTCATTGTCTTTTTCTTCAGATGATTTCGATGTATCTACTGTACTTTTTTGATCATCATCTGTAGTTGTTTTAGTTTTTGAACCACAACCTGCAAACATAGCGACAACCATGATTAGTGCAACGAATAAAGAAATTTTTCTTTTCATAATTAAACTTCCTTCCTCTTTTATATTTTATATTTGTTTATAGTTCACATTATAGTAATTCTTCACAAATCATACAATGGATAAAAATTATACAAATAGCATAACTTTTATAACAAAAATTAGATTTTATTGTTAATATCTATTAGTATATAAGAATAACACATAAATATCTAAGAAATATACCAATATGCAAACAGAGTTTGGGATTAAATTATAGTGCAAGTAAGTCAGGAAAAATGTTTTGTTCCGACGTGGCTTTTGCAAAATAGTATATGTATATGTTACGCCAGCTACTTGCTCGTCCTGAGCAAAAAGCTGGGTTCGGCGTCCTGCCTCACTACTCCACATATACATATACTATTTTGCTTGGAATACCCTTCAATATTATCTCAAAACATATTTTCTTCTTCATTAATATGACTATTGGCTATTTCAAATTTTATAATATTTAATGAGAACTTAGAAATTTGTTGACATTGGAGTTACTTCATAGTTTATAATATAATTAACAATCTTAATCTTATTTTATATTAAGTAATTTAAATTAATTTTATATAAAGTTTTGTTTATTATATAAGGGGGTTGGTGGGTGTTTGAAAGAGTATTATACCATAGGTGAAATATCAAAGATTTTTTCTATTTCGACAGATACACTTCGTTATTACTCAAAAATAGGTCTGATAATACCGAAGCAGATACGAGATAATAAGTACAGGTATTATAGTATTGAACAATTTGAAATGATTTCTACTATACTTTTTCTTCGTTCGGTTGATATACCTATCAAGAAAATTCAACAACTGCTACACCACGAAAATATAAGCAAGATACAAGAAGAGATATTGAAACAGGAGAATATCTTGCAGAATAAGATTAATTATCTAAAACATTTAAAATCTCAAATAGAATCTTTTTATTGGAATAGTAGTGAATTCACATCAGATTCTCTAGACATAAGAATTGAGAAGTTACCTAAGTTATGGGTACTTTCCAAACCATTTCACACTAATGAAATCGACCTTGATATTGACTCCATATCACTAATTCATAAAGAAACCAATCAGGATTGGGTTCTCACATCAAATATTATATCAATACTATCAAAAGAAAATCTTATAAAAAATGATTATCATACTTATGCTGCATACGGATTGATATCTGAGTCCCCTTGTCCTACCAAGAATGATAGTCTAAGTGTTTTGAATGAAGGTTATTATGTATCTGCCAACACAATCATTTATGAACCTAATCATTCGGATGTTAATGTTGTATATGATAGAATACTTGATTATATTGATAAACATCATTTAGAAATCACAGGAGATGCAATAGAACGTAATGTGTTGGATATGTTTGTTAATGAGCAAGGTGATAATGCTCATTATATAAAAATTATAATACCTATAAAATAATAATAAGAAAGAGGGTCATTTATGGAAAAGATTTATGTTAAAGGTAAATGTTTCATTGATAATTATAGTCGTGAACGTATTTTCAATGGTATCAATATGGTCTATAAAGGAAATTATGATGAATCATCTGGTAAGAAAAACTATATTACAGATTGGAATGAAAATCATTTCAAATGGTTGGTGGATAATGGTTTCAACATTATTCGGCTAGGTATCATATGGGATGGTGTTGAACATGAAATGGGTATATATGATGAAAAGTATCTGGATTGGATTGGTGGGATATTAGATTTATGTGAACAATATGATATCTATGCTTTTTTGGATATGCACCAAGATCTGTATAGCAATAAGTTTTCGGATGGTGCTCCTGATTGGGCTACAATTACTGATAATCAAGAGCATGTGAAAGGCGATTTGTGGAGTGATGCTTATATTTTTAGCGGTGCAGTAAAACATTCCTTTGAAAATTTTTGGGCTAATACAAAAGCTCCTGATGGGATAGGCTTGCAAGATCACTATGCTAATATGTGGGCTTATATAATTAAGAGATTTGAAAACAGTAACGCACTTATAGGTTATGATTTCATTAATGAACCTTTTCCTGGTGAGAGTTCTCTTAGGATATTTGGTACATTGTTGGGTGCTTATGCAGAGATAACACAGCAAGATATTTCACCAGAGGAATTAATGGCTTCTTTCACTGATGTTGAACAGAAAAATAAATTGTTGAGAGATATTAATAACGTAGAATTATATACTGCAATGGCAAAGTCAGCCATCCCCTTGGTAAATGAATTTGACCAAGGAGCTTTAGCTTCCTTTTATAAGAAAATGACTGGTGCTGTAAGAGAGACATCTGATAAAGGAATTGTTATGATGGAAAACTCATATTTTTCTAACATGGGTATTGAGTGTAATATTCCACTTATTACTGATGCTTATGGTATAGAAGAAAAGAATCAGGCTTATGCACCTCATGGTTATGACTTGGTTGTTGATACTCCTGAAGTTGTTCATGCCAGTAATAATCGTATTGATACAATTTTGAATGCACATAAAAGGGTACAAGAGCGTCTGAATATTCCTGTTTTATTTGGTGAATGGGGAGCTCATAGTATGTATTCAGAAGGAATGTATCATATAATACATATTCTAGATACTTTTGATAAGTATAAATGGAGTAATACTTATTGGTGTTATCATGAAAATATAGAAAAAGCACCTGTTATGGATATATTGAAACGTCCCTATCCTCAAGCTGTTTGTGGAGAGATAATTGCTTATTCCTACAATCGGGAAACTAATGTTTTTACACTGGAATGGGAAGAGAATCATGATATCATAGCAGATACTGAAATTTATTTGCCACATGAACCAGTATTAATAGATATAGATAGTGAATTCATTATGACCAATATATCAAATATGTCTGAAGCAGTTAGACTCTCTATACCAAATAAATCTATGACAGTACGTAAGCTTACTGTTGTATTGTAAGGAGTGACCTTAGTGAAAGCAAGTTTTCTCAAATTCAAAGAACAATTTTCATTTTCAAAAGAGGGGCTTAGTTTTACTGAAAAATTCATTCTTTGTTTACCTCTTCAATCACTTTCACTATCCAATGTTCTTATTCACAATGTTTATATTAAATTCTATACTGATTTAGTGGGATTGAAACCCTCATATGTAAGCCTTATATATTTTATTTTCAATGTATGGAATATGTTGAATGACCCTGTTTTTGGTGTTTTCCTTGATAAGATGAAATACAAACCAAAAAGAGGGAAATATACATATGTTATGAGAGTTACAGTACCATTCATGGTTATAATGCTGATTATCATGTTATTTGCTTCTCCATCATGGGAGGATATAACCATTTTCTGGGTTCTCCTTGTTGCACTATTCTTATATGATACTGCTGGTACATTTTTCCTTATATCAGCTAATTGCTATACAATGTTGGCGGCGCCCACTAAAGAAGAACGTATTGATGTATCGGTTATAGGTGGTTATGTAGGCAATTTCGTTAGTTTTTTTGCAACTCTTATTCCTACAATGTTATTAGTAGGAAGTACTAAAAATAATCGTTCACTGGTGATTGGCTTGCTGCTGTTTGTAGTTCTTTTGAACACTGGTATTTATCTCATTGGTATAATAAAATTGAAGGATAAACCTGAAATGTATGCTGTAGGTGATAGTTCTACAGTAGCGATCAATACCAAAACATTGTGGATTGATATCAAGAGTGTTATAACCATGCGTTCTTTTTGGTGTAATTTTTTCTTTAACTCCACAGGCTTTGCACCTCAAGCAATATATTTTACGGCTTTTCTTTATTACATGGATTATGTAGTAAAGTCTACAGGGTTTGAAGCAACTCTGGCAGATGTTCTACCAATGGTAGCTGTTTTTTTGATTTATCCTATTCTTGGCAATATCATCAAAAAAAGGGGAATCAAAAAATCTTTATTCCTAGCAATGATACCTTATATAATAGGTTATGTAATTCTATATTTCTCAAATACATGGTATTTTGTACTGATAGCCTATATACCTATTATGTTGGGAAGAACTATAAGCCTCACATCAAGAACTCCTCTCACCGCTGCTATAATAGACGAAAATGAACTTAAGACTTCCATAAGAAAACCAGGATTATTTAATTCTATAAATGCTATTTTGACTGCTCCTATTGCTGGATTGCAACTTATAATTTTCACCACAATCATAGAGAATTACGGTTTCCAACCAGGTGGTGTAGCACAGACTTCACAAGCTGTACAAGGCATTAGGATAGCAACTGCACTTGTTCCTATTGTATTCTGTTTATTAGGAATAATACCTCTAATACTATTACCTTTCAACTTAGAAAAAGAAAAGATATTATCTACTTTTTCAAAAGAACGTAGACAACTTAAAAATGTTTCCAACTTATAGTTAATAACCCCTTAGTAATATAATATTTAGGGGGCTGTCGATTAATAATATATTATCCAACAGCCCCTTGGTTCTTTTTATACATGTAACTTTCTCCTTATCTTATTTCTGACCCTACCAGGCAGACCATGATATAATCCTAGAATCAACAGACTTATAGCTACTGAACTGATGAGTACAATTATTGACCAACTTGGCTTTATCGTATTATTAATCCTATATGATATAATTGAATCAATACCTAAACATAATAAGCCTATACCCTCAAATATATAGTTCAAAATATATATGGCTTTGTTTTCTTTTTTACTCCTTTTATATAAGAAAACACATATATATAAAATAGCCATAACTAATAATATAATTAATATGGCATAACTATAGAACCAGGAAATATTATTGTCTATACTATCTAATTTGTATGTTAAAACAATAGATGTCAAACCAATACCTAATATATTATAATAAATATTTAGATAGCCGAATAGGAAAAAAAGATAGAAAACGGATGCTATTATACAGTTGATTATATAATTTATTTTTAATGTTATTGATGGATAGAAAACTCTTATGCTTATCAGTATTGGTATGGCAAAAATTAATATTATCTCAAATATGAAAAAGACTTTGTTCTTAACAATACTTACTCTATCCTTATATATATTCTCTGCTTCTGGGAATACATTGATTGATTGTTCATCTGTTTCTTGTCCCACATCTGGTATTGGGAAATCACATAGTGGACATTTTTTTATATTATTATCAACTTCCACACCACATTTTGCACAATAGGGCATAAACTCACCTCAAATTTGTTTCAACCTTCACCGAAATATTCATTTTTCTTATTTTCCTGAAAAAACTTTTTTCTATTTCAGTATTTTTTGTTAATCTTCCAAATGATATATAGATATTATCTTTATATGAAGCCACCCCCACCTTTACCATATTACCTTTGCTTGGCGGTGGATAGAATTCGAATCTTTCTATTAATTCCTGTATTTCATTAGGCATTACAATAAGTCCTAGATTGGATATACTGCTTGTATATCCGCTTTCTCCAAACCTCTGATAGATTACCGGCATTATCAGATTTTTAATGAACAGGGGAATTATCCTTATGAATTTATTCTTTTCATTATTTACATTTCTACTAATGTACATACTTAGATACTTTTCATTAAGATTCAATTCAAGATAGTTCTTAACTTGTTTTATCAGCTCTTCTCTAGTATATTTCCCTAATCTTAAATCAATAGAGGGTGTTATACTAATAAAAAAATTTCTCATAGTACTAGAAGGAAATATTCTTCTTAGATTGACTGGTAGATTGATTACTACTCTTTTTTTCAATCTTTTTCTTTTCCTTTTATCCTGGGAATAAACAAAATCCTGAATTGTTTCAAAATATAATGCTAATAGTAGTTCGGTTATTGAACAACCATATATTCTAGACTGCTCTTTTAATTGCGATACATTCAATATTCCAGTTATAATGTAATATTCCCCTTTTCTGTTTAGTTTAAAGGGAAAATGCATTGCCTTTTTAGGTAAATCTGGAGGTGGTATATCCTTCTTATAATATTTGTGAGCAGAGTCTTCATATTCTTCTTGTTTTACTGAAGATTTTATATCCAAGATATCTTTTGTTATGGTTGATTTGATACCTTTCAGTTTAAAATATTCTACCAATAGAGTCTTAAGAAATGCTATAGCTCCTGTCCCATCTGTAATGCTATGGGAGAATTCACAGCTTATTTTTCTGTTATAGTACAATACTCTAAAAGGGAATGTCTTTTTCTTTTTGAAAAGCATGAACATACAAGGATAGAAAACTTCTTTTTTAACCTTAGGATTATGATATGCATATTCAAAATAGTACCAGAAGAGTCCTCTTTTAAGGTTGACTTTAAAATAAGGGAAACGTTCTATTATATTATCTAATGCATTCTGCAATAATGCAGGATCAACTTTTCCCTTTAGGGTTGCTGATACCCTGAATACTGTTGATACTCTTGTTGATGTAATTGAAGGATATATTTTTCCGGTATTATCTAATCTATACCATCTTTTAATATTTGCTGCCATATAATCACCAGCGTACACTTTCTAATTCATAGATTTATTTGATTTTTGTTAAAGATACTTTTCTAGTTCTCTAGCAACTCTTTCATATCCACGTGGGGATAAATGTAATCCTTCTATTGTATATTCATATTTTAGCTGACCACGTTTATCTCTTAATTTTTTATTCATATCTATATAAGTACAATTATATCTTTTTGCCAATCTGTGTAGTTGTCTATTTAATGTCTGTATCTCCTTGTTATCTCTGTTTCCTACAATCCTTTTTTTGATTCTATTATTGACATCCTTATAGACAGGATATATTGATTGAACATAAATCTTGGTTTTTGGTAATCTATTTTTTAATTTTTTTATAATCACCCTAGTATTATTTATTATATATCTAAGCTCTTTTTCATTACCTATGTCATTTATTCCTATAAGCAAAAATATCTTTTTAGGTTGTAAGTCAAAGGCACTCTCCTTCAATCTGCATAGAACACCATAAGTAGTATCACCAGATATTCCTCTATTAATTACATAGTGTTCTGGATAAAATTCTGATACCATGAAATGTTCAGTTAATGAATCTCCTATAAACACAATTCCTCCTGGTTTCAGTTTTTTATTTAATCTTCTAAAGTAATCTACCCTCTCGTTATAATGATGAAATAGCCAGGTTGATGGTATTTTACAGATTATATTATATGTTTTAAGGGCTACAATTATAAAAGTTGATGATATAATCCATTTAAGCATGTTTAACTCCTTATTGATGTCATTTTTTATTATATTTATTATTAGTAGGTGTTTTAATAAGGAAAATTATTCAGGAAGTTTTTAACCATCTAAAATATAGTGTTCATAATGCTTAACATATATAATTAATATACTTTTTAGTCAAATGTCTAACAAATTTATTCAAACCTATTGACATTCATTTTAGACAAATGTATAATATGATTCAAAGAACACATCTATTATATGTTCTTGCCTTAAAAAAAGGAGATGATGTCTTGAACAGTAAAAGAAAATTACCAGATGCAGAATTTGAAATAATGAATGAGATTTGGAAAACCACACCACCTATAACTTCCAACATACTTATGGAGAAATTAGGCGAGAAAAAGAAATGGAAAGTTCAAACACTGATTTCTATGTTAAATAGACTTGTAAAACGAGAATTCCTAAGTACTGAGAAAAAAGGTAAGGAACGAACCTATCTGCCATTAGTCACAAAAGAAGATTATTTAAAATTTGAGACAGAAAATTTTATAGAAAGATTTCATGAGAACTCAATAATAAGCCTAGTGAATACATTATATAATGACAAAAAACTAAAAGATAAAGATATAGAGGAATTGTCAGCTTTGCTAAAAGACTGGGGGGAATGATTTGGAATATTTTATGACAGCTCTAATAACAAGTTCTATAACCATGTCAGCCATTTCATTGTTATATATGGCTTTTGACCCTTTACTAGCAAAAAAATACTCGGCTAGATCTATTTATTTTGGATGGTTGATTATAATTATCGGACTTTTGATTCCCTTTAGACCACAATTCAGTAATCCATTGATTGAAATTAACCCACCAACAGCTAGTTATACCAATACACCAATTGTTAACTCTGATATAGACTTTACAACTAGTATAATAGTTGAAGATACCAATTCTATATCTATGAATTCGCCCCAAATACATTGGTTTCAAGTTGCATTTATCCTTTGGCTGGCTGGTTGTGCTCTTTGTATGACTTATTATATATTGCGACATATTCATTTTATGAGAATGATAAACAGGTGGAATAAGGAAGTTGAATCAACTTCAATATTAGACTTATTAGAAGAATTAAAGGTAAATATGAATATTAATCATAGGGTCAACATTAAAATATGTCCCTGTATCTCAACTCCAATGCTTGTTGGATTTTATAAACCAGTAATATTGTTACCAGAAAACAAGATGTCCTATAGTGAAATATCCCTGGTATTAAGACATGAGTTGGTTCACTACAAACAAAAAGATATATTATTCAAAGGAATAATGTTAATGGTTATAGGTATTCACTGGTTTAATCCCATGGTATATTTTATTGTGAAAATAACTAATAGACAATGTGAATTATCCTGTGATGAAAGGGTAACAAAATATTTGGATATAAAAGGTAGAAAGCTATATGCTGAGACAATTATCAATGCAAGCAGAAGACAAACTAGGTATCAAACTGCATTATCAACTAATTTTTATGGAGGAAAAAGTAGTATGAAGAAGAGGATTATTTCTATTATGAATGGTACTAAGAAAAAATTAGGCTTTCTTATATTAGGTATTATTATTATAGCTACTATAACTACAGGAGAAGTTCTAGCTACTAGTAATTTTAAAGAACAAGTTAACGAAGAAAATAATATTATCACTGAACAAATTGAAGTAAAATCACCTGAGCAAGATGAATTTGAAGATAAACGTATAGAGAAAATCAAACAAGATTCTGCTATATATGAGAAATTTGGTTTGACCTATAATGAAGATGAAGATAAATTTTATTATAACAATAAAACAGTTAAATGCTTTTTTGACAAACTTAGTGATGAAAAAAATTATTACTTTATAATTCGTCCTAGTGGTGAATTGAACCTCAAGGCTCTTCGTAATAAAAATAATGAGTTGATAGGTATTACATTAGTGAGTAAACATGAAGTAGAAAAAATATTTGGATCAACCGAAAGCAATCAAATTCCTGTACCTAAGCAAGAAGATAAATCTATCTCCGACAATATTGTTGAAGAAAATAAAGATAACAAGCCAACTGATAAAATAGCAAATGAATATTCATTATATGAAAAATATGGTTTGACATATGAAAAAGATGAAGATATGTTTTATTATGATGGTAAAACAGTTAAAAGTTTCTTTGATAAAAAAGATGATAACAGCTATTTTCTATTTACCCGTCCTAATGGCTTAGTCAATATTAAGGCTATTCGTAACGAAGCTAATTATTTGGTAGGAATTATAAAAGTAAGTAAGAAAGAGTATGACAATCTATTTAACCAATAAATATAATAATTTGCAAAAGAATATACTCATCAAGAAAGTAAAACTTGATGAGTATATTTATATTTACCTATTATTTTTAATTATATTGTCTTTTTATTCTACCATTGAATTTTATACCTAATCCAATAAATAATAATCCTATCAAATAATACCAAAGTTGATTTTGTTCCCCTGTCTTAGGTAATACAGGTGCATCAGTTGGAATTTTACCATCCAGAATAATATCTTGCTGTATATAATATCCAGCATCAACTGTTAAATTGGTTTCTCCACTAACAAGTGTCACCATATCTGTTTTTCCAGTAGTTTCATCTGCATCACTATCAATTTCTATATTGCTACCTATGTGTTTAGCAACGGCAATATAACCTTCTGGTTTAATAAATTCAACATAATACTGACCAGGTGGAATATTAGTGAATAGATAATTTCCATTTGCATCCGTTACTAGTGTTTTAACCAATAAATCATTTGCATCATATAGATTAACTGTAACGCCTTCAATTCCTTTTTCGTTTTCATCTTGTATATTGTTTTCGTTTTCATCGAGCCATACACGACTACCTAAACATGAAATATCTCCAGTACCTTCTGGAATTTCCTCATCAATAATCTCTAGCTCTATTTGATAAAATCCTGCATCAACACTGAAATTGTTTTCACCTTCAGCTAAGGTTATTAAATCTGTTCTACCTGTTGATGTATCAATATTACTGTCTTTCTGATAATCTCCACCTTCGTTTGGAGAAGTAATTAAATATGTTTCTGGTTGAATAAATTCTAGATAATATTTACCAGCTTTCATATTGTCAAAAATATAGTTACCATTATTATCTGTTATAGTTGCATCTATTAGATGATGAGTTGAATCATAAAGTTTTACAGTAACTCCAACCAAACCATTTTCATCAGTATCTTGAATACCATTTTGATTTTCATCTATCCAAGCACTATCTCCTATTTTTGAATTAGGCTGTGGTGTTGGTGGTTCTGGTGTTGGTAGTTCTGGTGTTGGTGGTTCTGGCGTTGGTGGTTCTGGTGTTGGTGGTTCTGGTGTAGGTGGTTCTGGTGTAGGTGGCTCTGGTGTTGGTGGTTCTGGTGTTGGTGTAAGATAGAAACCAGCATCAATATCACGATTTTCATCACCGGCATTTAACGTAATAATCTCAGTTTTACCAGTAACCTGATTGGAATCACTGTCTTTTCCTTCGTCATCACCCATATTATTTGTACTAGCCGTATATCCTTCAGGTTTAATAAATTCAAGATAATAATCTCCTGCTTCCAGATTAGTAAATGTATATAAACCATTACTATCTGTTATAGCTGTATTAACCAAACTATTATCAGCTTTATATATATTGACGGTTATATTACCTAACCCACTCTCAGAATCATCTTGAATACCATCTTTATTAACATCAATCCATACTTTATCACCCACACTGGCTACTTGAGCTGGAGGTTCTGGAGTAAGATAGAAACCAGCATCCATTGTCAAATTTTCTTCCTCCACTGATAATGTGAATACTTCTGTTTTACCTGTCACTTCATCCACATCACTATCCACTGCTGAATCATCACCACTCTTCTTAGGGCTTATAGAATAACCATCTGGCGTATCAAAAAATATATAATACTCACCAGGATATAGTTCATCGAATAGATAATTACCATTATCGTCAGTGGTTGTTGTACCAATGAATATATCATTAGATGTAAATAATTTTACCGTAACATTGCTTAATCCCATTTCACCAGCATCCTGCAAACCATTTTCATCTGTATCAATCCATATCTTATCACCGACACTGGCTGGTTTATCAAGGATTATACCAGCATCCCAAGAGTTATCTTTATAACCACTTGGCAAATTGATTATAGGTGTACAATAACTTGTAGTATCTACATCTGAATCATTTTGATCATCTGTAATGTCTGGTTCTGTAAATTTATATCCATATGGAAGTTGGAATTTAATATAATAATTACCTCCATTCAAATTGGAAAAAGCATAGTAACCTGGCTTATTATCAAAATCATTGGATGTTGTTGTTGTAGCAAGCTTGACATCGTTATCATCATATAATTCAACAATTACGCCGTTTTGTCCTTGTTCATCCACATCTTGAACACCATTCTCGTTTTTATCTAACCAAACATAATTACCTAGTTCACCTTTAGAATTTTCTTTTATTTCTACACCAACTTTAATAGGTTCAGATGCTAATATTTTTTCACCATTAAGACGTTCAGCTGAAAAAGCAAAAGAGTCATAGGCTACTGAATTAATGGGAGAACCTATAGGTGCTGTCATCTTCCAGTTTATCTCTATACTTTGTCCTGGATATACTACCCATGATACCCATTCAAATTTTACGGATTTAACAGTTGTAATATCATCCGGTGGAGTTGTGGACCAATTAGCCGGTTGTGTATTTGGTAAATCTATTCCCAACTCGTTTCTGTCAGGATTACTTACTGTACTATAATAGACAACCATATTTTCAGGTGCTACTATTGGTTCAGCCAAACTTGGCGTCCATTGAGAACCTCTATCAACACCAGAATATACTGTTTTATCTCCTACAGAAGGTAATATATCTATGATTTTAATTTCTCTTGTATGAGTATTTCCTTCATTTGTTATAACCAATTTATAATCTATAGTTCCTCCAGGAGTGGTTTTCGCACGACTTCCTATTACATCATCTGCATCATACCTAGTCCAATCATCATCCAAAATACCTTTTACCCATTTAACTGGCTTCAGTGAAACTGTTGGATTGATGGCTATATCAGCTTGTCCTCTGTATATATTATCAAATCTATTACCATCTCCATCTAGATCACTAACATCATACTCTCTTCCAGTACCCCCAATTGCTCCTGTATTGGTTGTTACATAATATTTATTAGTAACAGTCCCAATCAAGGTACGAGGCTTTATCTTAACTTTGAATGTAATTTTTCTCTTATCTGATGGAGCGAAAGTAAGTGAATTATCACCTTCCCATTTCCATCTAAGCAGTGTTCTTCCTGTATTATTATAATTATCTATCTTTTCAAAAATAGGCTGTGTCTCTTCTGGTTCCGTAATAGTCCAACTGCCATCAACATATTCCAATTCACTTGGCAACAAGTCAACAACTATTGGATTCTGTAGATCTCCTGTAGCCCAATAACCATTCTCTACATTAAGCTCATATTCAACTTCCTCTTCTGGAATGTAGCCTGTCTCCTGTAAACCAACAACTTTCTTTTGTGGATATATGAATGGTTCAGGAGCAACTACTGTTATTTCAGCAGAGGCTTCTTTTACATCTGCAATATTCCCATTATATATACCTGTAACAGTAGCAGTATTAGTGAATTTTTGCCCAACAACAACCTCATTGCCTGCATGGTCAGGACTTATCAAGATTCCTTCAATATACATTTGACTCTTACTCTTGAAGTTCTGTTCAGCATTAGGAAATTCTAATCTTATACCTGTAACATATTCGTCCAAGTCTAAATTCAGCTCTTCTACCTCTAAATTTGGATAGGTACCTCTTGTAAATGTCCTATTTGGCCAAGATGTCCATGTTGTATTTTTATTGGTTTTGTATTTACAAGAATATTCTGCTTCAGGAGTAGGTTCATATCCACCAGTACTAAGTTTGGTAAAATTGAACTCCTCTGGAAAATTATCTTCAAAGATTAGGGAATCTAGGGCTACATTACCGTTAATCTCATCATTACCAATATCAGCAATGGTATATCTTACTCTTTGCCCAATAGCTCTTTCTCTTTCTGAAGAATATTTTCTGAAATCACGTACTTTTGCACTTTCAGTACTTCCAAAATAATGACTTACTTCAGCAGTCTCATTAACTTCTTCTCCACCAACCATTGTCCCAGAACCAGCAACTAGATTAGTTACACTTTCATTAATATCCTCAGGATATTTTACGACAACGTTTCTAACAAAATAACTTTCTGATTGTATACCTGGATCTAAATCTCCTAAATCCCATGTAACAGTATGTGTATCAGAATCATACACTCCTCCATCGTCTGCGCTAATGAATTCAGCCAAAGTCGGTAATGTATCTACTAGTTTAGCATTATTCAAATTTAAATATCCGCTTCCAATTAAATCATCATGAAAAAAGTTAATAGTATAAGTAACTAACGAGCCTGGTATAGGATCAGTATCTGGAGAAGTTTTTTCCTTGGATACTTTCCACTCAGAATCTGCATGTGCTGTAACACTAACCTGATTACTCTCTAGTGTTGGTGTACCATCTGCCTTAATAAAAGCTGTAGATGATACCGTTGTTCCTTCTGGTGTAACACCATTAGGAAATCTTAAATTAATTTGAACTAATCCTGTACAAGCTGGAAGTGGTTCAATAAATGGAATTTCTAATTCTCTGGTATTCTCATCATATATAGGATCAAGTGTGTGGTTTGACCCAATAGTTGAAACATATTCAACTTCTTCAGGTAGTTGTATAGTTATAGATGCACCTGTTATATTAGAGGTAGTGCTGGCAAATGTATATTTTGCAGCATAGATGAATAACTCTCCTGCTTGAACATCTTTTTCCGTTGATCTGATATCATCTTTCAGAATGAATAACTCAATATCGGTCGATATATCAGAATCAGCATATACAGTTGTGGACAAGCTTCCCATCATTAACTGTATTATCAGTAGTAGAACCAATAAGTAACTATACACTTTAGATGCTACTTTTTTTTTCATTAATATTCCTCCTTCAATAAAAAAATGGTCCATAATAAAAACTTTACTAATACATAAAGCTTTTATTATGGACCATTCAAATTATAATAGATTCAAATAGCTACTCCATAAATATTATTTATTTTTAAGTACTAATAATATAAAAATGGCTTATATATAATCTTATATATCCATTTTTCTAGAATATATTATTAGAATCAATTTTATAATAGAATTATATTATAAAATATTACAAATTTCAAGCATTATTATGTTTGATTGATATTACTAGGTTAAATGATTTCAAACAATATTCTCTCATATCTTCTTTTTGGATATAAATCTATTTTTTTCAAGTTAACATTTTTACCTATTAACTCACTTATTCCTTGTTCAACATCATTGATTGTATTTTCATAGATAGTATGCCTTATCATTTGAATACCACTAGAGTATTGTCCAGCATTCATTAAGCTTTCTTCAATTATGGTTAGATTATCTTTGCATACTATTTCAATTTCCTTATGTTTAATAAAAACCTGAATACTTCTTGCACCTTTACCAGTGATAGACTTCAAATATTTTGAATAAATATTTCTAATATCAATTTGGAACTTAATTTTTTGTTCATCTGATAATAAATGTTCTTGATTGACCACCAATTGTTCATTATTGCTTTCAATGATATCTGATACTATTTCTTTTAATTTCTCCATCAAGATATTAACATCTATAGGTTTTAGGATGTATTTCTCAATCTTCAAGTCAATGGTTTCTAATATAGTTTTAGAATCCGAGGAAGCCGATGTTATTATAACTGGCGATTTGTACCCCATTAATCTTATTCTTCTCATCATCTCTATTCCACTGATATCTGGTAACACTAAATCTGTTATAATAATATCTGGAATGTTTTCTACGAATTTTTGTATTCCATCTTCACCATTTTCAGCAAGAATTACTTTTCCTACCTTCTTCTTTAAAAAATTATGAATATATGTCCTTGTTATTTTCTCATCCTCTACATATAAAATTTTAGTTGTCTTTAGTATGGTATTATGCATTTTACATCTCCTTTCCAATAGTTGTTATAATATTATTTTAGATTTTCCCCTTTTATATTAAGATGATGAGTTTCCATTTATTAAATTTTCATATATGCTGATTTAACTTAATATTGGACAAATAGCTAGATATTCTCAGATTTTTTATGTTAGTTCTTTATTATATAATATATTTTATATATCGGTATATTATAATTTATTGATAATAAAAACTTATTAATTATTATACATTTATATCCAAAAATACATAAAATGGTAGATATATACTTAAATCAATTAATATTATATAATTAGATTATTCATATACTACGTTATACGGCTTGTTTAGTCAAGAATAAATTACTATATTTACTTATCTAATTATAAATTTAACATAAATTTTATCTACATACTCATTTTATTTAATAGCTTTCTTTTATAGTTTTATATTATTAAAGGTGGTAATTTAGAATACAATATGCAAATATAATTTTTATTAGAATTAATGCTAATTTTATTAATAATTATGCCGATACATTTACTGGCATTTGTTATGATATGTGAAGGAGAGGAGACTTTTATGTCAGAGGAGAACATGAACAACAAATATAACTATGGCAATTTTTATGACCAGACCTATCATTATGGTTGTGAAAACTGTGGACGTTCTATTGTTGAAGAAGGCTACAAATTCAATTTATGTAAAGATTGTCGAGACAAGCTTTCCAAAAGACCTATTCCTCCATCAATCAAGTTAGTATTTTTGATTGTTATAGGATTAGTCATTTATTCATTGATGAGATTTCCAACAACGATGAAAGGTGCTATAGCTTATGAAAGAGGTAAACAGGCAGAAGAACAAAAAAAATATTCTACAGCTTTAGAGGAATATAAAAAGGCAAATGAACAGTACAATAACTCAGGAAATATAAAATCTAAAATAATTATAGCTCAATATTACAATGGTAATTATGCTGACGTTATTGACCTATTAATAGCTCTAGAAGGTACTACAATTGATAATGAAAAACTATATGATCAAATAGATGATATAAGTCTTGACCTGCAAGATATCTATGTGCTAGATAGTGAACTTAGTAATCTTTTAGATATAATCGCAACTGATACAGATGATATAAAAATACAAAAATTAACTGAATATATTAATGTACACCCTAATAATAATATGGCAGCTTATATGTTATCTGACCTCTACTGTACTCAAGGTAACTATGAACAAGCAAAATATTACATGGAAATAATGTTGATACAACATCCAAACAACCAATATGCACTAGTATGTATGGCAGCAATTGAGAGAGAACTAGAAAACTATGATTCTGCAATATCTTACTGTAATCATATTCTACATATGAACGTTGAATCAGCAGGAGCATATGCAGCATTAGCAAGAATAGAATTAAAAAGATTAAATGACAAAAAGGCTCTTGACTATATTGAAAAAGCTTATGAACTTGATTCTGATAATCTTTCTATAATGGAGACTTTAGCAGAAACATATCATTACAATGATATGATAGAAGAAAGAAACGAAATCTTAAATATTATTAAAGAACATGATGACCTTAGTCCTGAAGATAAAGAATATCTAGAAAGCTTTGATTCAGAATCAATAGAATAGTAGAAAGGAATACAAAATATGTTAATACCAGGTCAAATAATATCACTAGCTACTTTTCCAGGAGTAATCGTACATGAAATGGCACATCAATTTTTCTGTAGAATTTCAAGAGTTGCAGTTTTTGATGTATGTTATTTCAGATTCGCTAATCCATGTGGCTATGTTGTACATGAAGAACCAAAAAAAGTTTATCAACACGTATTAATCAGTATTGGACCATTTATCATAAATACAATATTAGGTGCCCTGATAGCTATGTCAGCAGCAATACCCGTTCTTAGATTCAATTCTGGTGATTTCCTGGATTTTTTCCTAATCTGGCTAGGAATATCTATAGCTATGCATGCATTCCCAAGCAGGGGAGATGCTAATAATATATGGGAACTAATTAAGAGTAACGAAACTAATTGGTTGACTAAGATTATATGTTTTCCAATAGTAGTTTTAATATACATAGGTGCTTTAGGATCAGTTGTATGGCTTGACCTACTCTATGGAATGGCTGTAGCACTGTTAATACCTAATCTGTTATTGAAAATATTAGCTTGATTATAATAAACTTAATTACTTTATGTTTTATAAACAAACTCTGTTTAGCTGTTGGAACCTTCACCTTAGTTTAATAATCTGGACTAAATTGGTTTCCATTAGCTAAACAAATTTCACTTTTTCCAACTAAAACAACTCAATTCTTTGGCTTTTTCTGTTGTCAAAAGTATATATATTCCTAAACCCAATTTCTTCAAGTATACTAATAACTCTATCAAAATCTCTACCGATATCAAATGGATTATGAGCATCTGAACCTATGGTTATTATTTCTCCACCCATAGACTTATACATCTTAAGTATTGGTACTGTTGGAAAAGGCTCATCTAATCCTTGACGCAAACTTGAAGTATTGATTTCAAGCCCTTTATTTCTTTCAATTAATCGCTCAAATATCTGTGCTAACTCAATTCTATAATCTATTAAATTAACTTCTACATTAAGTTGTGATGCATATCTCTTAATTAAATCCAAGTGAGCCAGAGAGTCAAAATCTCCTTTGTCCACAAGCTCATATACCTGCTCCAGATATCTTTTGCAATATATATCTATAATACTATAATTATACTTAATCTGGCTAAGGTCCAGTTTATTAATTTTATGTACTGAACCAAGTACAAAATCAAATTTATATGATTGCAATATTCTATTAGACATTTCTAACTGTAAATGCTGCTGCCCTAACTCAATCCCTTTTTTAATTATTAATCTACCATCAAATTTTTCTTTACAATCCTTTATCGTTTTAGAATATTCCTCTAAATAAGCTTCATTGAATCTATATTCAATTACTCCTTTAGAAAAAAATTCAAAGTGGTCTGTGATAGCTATTTCTTTGAATCCTTTGTCAATTGCTGACTGACACATCTCCTCCATAGGTACATTAGAATCAGGAGAAATGCTACTGTGCATATGATAATCTTGATAAATTCTTTTCATGACAATCTCCTTCTATATAATTCACGTATTATATCTGATGACTTATTTTTATATAAGCTATTTAATAACCTATAATTATAGCACATTTAGTCATTTTATGCTAAGCAATTTACAAGATATATAAGCTTTATCTATTATCCTACTTATAACCTAGTGCCTTAGATATACTAATGATTAATATAAAAAAATCATAATATCTTGCACATAACTATGCAAAATATTACGATTTTATATCTGAATGTACTATCTATAAATAACTTCAAATGTATAATACTTATTTACTTATTTTCATACCCATTAGGATTATTACTCTGCCAACACCAAGAATCCCTGCACATATCCTCAAGATTCTTTTCTGCTTTCCAACCTAGCTCTTTATAAGCCTTTGAAGCATCAGCATAACATGTGCCTATATCTCCAGGTCTTCTCTCAATAATCTTATATGGAACCTTCACATCAGTTGCCTTTTCAAAATTGTTAATTACATCAAGAACACTGTAACCTGTACCAGTACCTAGATTATAGGCTTCTATACCTTTCATACCCATAACCTTATTAACTGCTTTTAGATGTCCACTTGCCAAATCGACTACATGAATATAGTCTCTCACACCAGTACCATCATGTGTATCATAATCATTACCGAATACACTTAACTCCTCACGCTTGCCAATTGCAACCTGAGTGATATATGGCATAAGATTATTAGGGATACCATTAGGGTCTTCCCCAATCCTGCCACTTATATGTGCTCCAATAGGATTGAAATATCTAAGTAAAGCGATACTCCATGTATTATCTGATACATAGATATCTCTTAGAATCTGTTCAATCATAAGCTTAGTACTTCCATAAGGATTCGTAGTACTAAGAGGTAAATCCTCTGTTAAAGGAGATACATTATTCATACCGTATACAGTAGCAGAAGAACTGAATACCATGTTCTTAACATTATGTTTCTTCATTAGTTCACATAACACAAGTGTACCAGTAATATTATTATGATAATATTTCATTGGAATTGAAACAGATTCTCCAACTGCCTTAAGACCAGCAAAATGAATTACTGCATCAATCTCATTATCCACAAAAACTTTATCAAGAGCTTCTCTATCTAATAAATCCACTTCATAGAATTTAAAATCTTTTCCTGTAATCTCTTTAATTCTTTTCAATGACTCAGGCTTACTATTAGAAAAGTTATCAACAATTATTACTCCATATCCCTCTTCTAACAACTGAACTACTGTATGACTGCCAATATATCCAGCTCCACCAGTAACTAATATATTCATCTAATTTCCCTCCATTCTAGTAACATTGTTCCTATTATAACATATAATCTTCAAACCTATATTCCTAAGAACTCTTTCATTTCCTTACACACGATTTCTGCTTTATCCATACAATCCATTTCAGCAAATACACGAAGTAGTGGCTCTGTTCCTGAGAATCTAGCAATAATCCAACCACCATTTTTGAAGAACACTTTAACTCCATCCATGTAACTTACTCTTTCAACTTCAAAGCTGAATTCTGGAATTTTTTTATCTGTATATAGAATCTTTAATAATCTTTCTTTTTCTTCAACATCGAATCCGAATCCATGCTCAGCCATTTCGAATTTACCAAATTGCTCATGAATCTCATCAAGAAGTTTTGAAAGATGCTTATTAGTAACACTTATCATTTCCACTAGTAGGGAAGCTGCAAAAACACCATCTTTTCCCTTAATATGACCTCTGATAGTTAATCCACCGCTGCTCTCTCCACCAATAAGTGCATTAGTTTCTTCCATCTTGGAACTAATATGTTTGAAACCAACTGGAACTTCATAGCATTCTTCTCCAAAACCTTCTGCAATCTTATCAAGCAGATGTGTAGTAGCTAAGTTTCTTACAACTGGACCAGTCCATTTTTTATATTTTAGTAAGTAGTAGTAAAGAAGTGCCATAATTTCATTAGGATGAATGAAATTACCTTTTTCATCAATAATTCCTAAACGGTCAGCATCACCATCTGTACCGATTCCTAGATCAAAACCTTTTTCCACAACATTGTTTTTTAGTCTTCCTAAGGTTTCAGCACTAGGAGATGGTAATCTACCACCAAAAAGTGTATCATGTCTATCATGAATCAGTTCAACTTCACATCTAGCAGTCATAAGTATTGTTTGTAGAGAGGTCTTGGATACACCGTACATTGGGTCAAGCAATATTTTCAACTGTTTATCTTTTATGGCTTTTAAATCAGTCATATTGATTATTGTATCAATATAATCATTGAAAGGATTGTATATAACAACTTTTTCTTCATTAACAGCTTTATCAAAATTCATTACTTTTATATCTTCAACTTCGATTTTTCTAATTTCTACTTCAATTTCATTGGTAACTTCAGCTGAAGCATCACGTCCACCTTCAGTGAAGATCTTGATTCCATTATAATCAGCTGGGTTATGGCTTGCAGTGATTGCAGCTCCGTATTTCAACTTCATTTCTTTTACACTGAACATAATCATTGGTGTAGGAGCAATCTTATTAATAAAATACACTTTGATTCCATTTCCTGCCATAACTTCTGCCATCCACTGTGCACTTTTCTCAGATAAGAATCTTCTATCATAGCCAATAACAAATTCATCAGCATTCTCTTGTATCATTCTATTAGCTAAACCTTGTGATAAAAGTTGTAAATTACTCTTAGTGAAATCTTCACCAATTATAGCTCTCCAACCACCTGTACCAAATTTAATCATATAGCTCATTCCTTCCCTTGTCAATTAGTCAACATTAAACGTCAGTACCAAACTGTATATTAATTAGCTTCTTCTTGTAAAACTTTCTCACAGAACTCTAACTCTTCTACTGTGTTTACTCCATAAACTTCATTAGTATTATAGATAGTATGAGTTACTAGTTTCTCACCTTTTTCCATAACCATCTTAGGTATATCAGTCAAGTAATACTCTTTTTGGATATTATCGTTCTTCAATAATTTAAGGTTTTCAAATAAAAATTTACTATCAAAAACATATACTCCAACATTTAGTTCTTTTATAGCTAACTGTTCCTTAGTACAATCTTTTGCTTCCACAACGCCTTCCATCTGACCATTTTCATCTCTAATAATTCTTCCATAAGCTGGTGGGTCATCAATGACAGCTGTCAAAACAGTACAAGTTGCATTCTCTTTTTCATGTATCTCAAACATTTTTTCATAAGTGCTTTTCTTGTATAGAGGCATATCACCATATGCAACTAAAATAGGTCCATCGTAATCTTTGAAAGTATCTTCTGTAACTAAAACAGCGTGACCTGTTCCAAGCTGTTCATCTTGACTTACAAATTTATAATCCCCTTTAATCTCTTCATAAACCATTTCTTTTTTATAACCTACAACTATTGTTGTATCTTCTTCCTCTATAAAAGATAAAGCATCTAGAACATACTCAATTAATGGCTTGCCATGAGCTTTTCTGAGAACTTTTGGCATATTATATTTTTCTGATTGTAACCTTGTACCTTTTCCTGCTCCTAATACGATTGCTTTCATATTAATCCATCCCTTCGTTTGTATTATGTCATTATTGGTCAACTATCTACTCTTACACCTGAATCCTGCTTGAGGATTACACCCCAATATCCTTTGGCACAGACTTCATCCAATATCTTCTGTGCATCTTTTTCATAAGCGTATACATAACAACAGCCACCTCCGCCTGAACCATTGATTTTACCTCCAAGTGCTCCGTTTTCATAAGCTGTTTCAAGGATTTCTTCAATCTTAGGTGTTGATATTTCAAGTCCGTCCCTAAGATTGCCGTGATGTCTTTTAAGAAGTTCACCTAGTTTTACTGAATCAACTCCTGTTCCAAACATCTCTTCGGCTTCTTTCAAAGTCTTATAATTATCAATATTTGCCTTAACCTTAACTAATTTTGCTGGTGATAACTTTTCTAGGTACGCAAGATTTTTTTCATCATCAACAAAATCTCTGATACTGCCAATACCATATTGTTTTAGTTCATCCAGTGCTTCAAGAACTGGATACTTAGCACTAGCCAATACCTTAGTGGTCTGCTTGTCTTCTAGAGAATCAAAAAGTATAAAGCAGCCAGGAATCTCTGTATTAAGAGGTTCAACCACTGTTTTATCCTTATCAAAAGTTAAGTGAAGAAGACCTCCATAAGCTGATGAATACTGGTCCATAAGACCACCAGGTTCATTGAATTCTGTAACTTCCGCTTCAAATCCTAATAGAGCAATTTTTTCTGGATTATCCTTATCTTCATGATTAATCAACTCTAGTAGAACTTTGATAAATACTACTACCATTGTTGTAGATGAACACATTCCTTTTCCGATTGGAATGTCAGAATCCATGTAAATGTCAAATCCTGATTCAATTTCATAACCATTTCTGCGAAGTACATTGATAGCACTCTTTATGTAGTCCCTGTTATTTTCGTAAACAATTTCTTCATCTAGATTAATTACTTCTTCTCTGCTGATTCCTTCTCCTTTTAGGCGAACATGAATAATACGATCATCTCTTTTTGTTCCCTCAGCCCTGAATCTTAGATTAATAGCAGATGCGATTACCTCTAAGTTAAGATAGTCTTGGTGTTCTCCGAATAGACATATACGACTAGGTGTTGATACGGATATTTTCATTACATACTCTCCTTTTTATTGATTTGCAAATTATAAACTGTTTATACTTGTATTGTAATCCACATTAAAATAAATGTATTTGCAAAATCCTGAATTATGTTTGTATAATTCTATACTATAGGTTATAATAGTCTTAAAATGGCTATTTAATCTCTCCCCAAAGAATGCTTGTAAAATTATACCTATTTCATTTTTAGATGTTTGGAGGTCTATCCTTGATAAAAAATATTACAAAATTATCCTTCGCCAATTACGGAACTATAAGTTCCATTCCCTATGACGATATTCAATTGGATGATGTGAAAAATGAAACAACAAAGATAATTACCACTTTTGATCTTAATTCCTACTTTATTGATACTACCAATAAAACCGTTATCAATATTGAAGAAGGAACTGCTGTTTTATATACCTATACCCCTGGTAATGACTCAAGGTCTTTTTTTCTTGACAAATGTGTTATATTGAACCCTAACGTTTTTTATAAAGTGGTTCCTCTTGATAATTCCTGTACCATTAAAATTAAGTTCAACAATAAAACAACTTCTATACAAAGAAGCAACACCCGCATTGATTTTTCTCGTGGTATAAAAAGCAAACTTAATATTGCTAAAATATATACCTTATATTATCAAGAATTTGATAAGTTTTTTTCATACAAAGGTGAAAAACATGATTTTTGGGAAATTACCTATGTGGATCAAGGTGAATTATCTACATTAATTGATGGAAGGGAATTCATTTTGAAACAAGGTGATTTTATTTTCTATGCACCAAATCAATATCATACCCAAAAAAACAATAGTTCTGTGCCTGTTTCCTTTCTTACTATTAGTTTCAAGATGGATTTTGAAGAAGAGGATATTCTAAAAGATAAGATTTTCATTTGTGACCATGAGTTAAAATCAATATTAGAAAAAATATTGGATGAAAAAAATTATAACGGTGTGTATAGTCCAGACCTGATTATATGTTATTTAAAAGAGTTTATAGTTAAGCTGATACGTATTATCTCCAAAAAAAATTCAATAAAGCAGCTTCATACTTCTATGCAGGTCAATACCAATAATGCTTTTGTTAATACATCCCTTGAATACATCTATTCTCATATCAGCCAAAAGATTACGGTGGATGAATTAGCTGATAAGGTATCCATTAGTTCTTCTTATTTGTCTCGTATTTTCAAGGATGTTATGGGTGTAACAATTATTGATTACATCAATAATTATCGTTTGGACACAAGTAAGGTGTATATCAAGTCCACAGATCTTAGCTTGACTCAGATTGCTGAGATTCTTGGTTTCAACTCGATACATTATTTTTCCAAACAGTTCAAAAAACGTTACGGTATAAGCCCAATAGTATATAGCAAATCATTGAAAAACTAAAATCAAAATTACTAGAATATATTTAATACTCTTCACACAAAATATTATCTATACTATATTGAACTTGAACATCTATATACCATTTTAATTAGTTCAATAAAATTCCCTTGATTCTATAAGTTGAGCTAAATGCTCTTAACAAATATTAAATCAACGTATAATAAAATAAATTGAAGAGGTATAGATATGATAGATAACTATGAAATTACTCCAGTAATAGGAATAAGCAAATGTATTAACTTTGCAAAATGTCGCTATAATGGTGACGGTGATAATAATGAATTCATTAATCGTCTTAATTCTTTTGTGGAATACTTACCTTTTTGTCCAGAAGTAGAAATAGGTATGTCAACTCCAAGAAAACCCATTCGTCTTGTAGAAGTGGGTAACAAAATACACCTGATACAACCGGCTACTCAAATAGACTTGACAGATAATATGTTAGAGTACACTGATTCATTGATGATAAAATTAAAAGATGTAGATGGATTCATTTTGAAAACCAGATCTCCCTCTTGTGGCATAAAAGAAGTTAAGATATATCAAAGTGACAAAAAAGGAGCAACCAGTAGGAAAGGTAAAGGAATGGTTGGTGGGAAGATTACAGAGACCTATAATCATCTTGCCATAGAAGATGATGGTCGTCTTAGAAATTTCAAAATCAGAGAACATTTTCTTACAAAACTATATGTAATGGCTAAATTCAAGAAAGTAAAACTCCTCGAATCAATTGATGATCTAAAAGAATTTCATTCTTGTAATAACCTTCTAATGATGGCTTATAATCAATTGAGGCTAAAAGAATTAAATAAAATCATTAATCAATCAGATAGTATCTCCTTTGATGATTTAGTAATTGTATATGAGAAATATCTTGCAAAAATATTCCGTATAGCACCTAGATATACTTCTAATATAGCCGTTTTATTAAAATGCGTTGATTATTTCAAAAAAAATATAAGTTCAGAAGAACTTAATTTCATATATAACCTTATAGAAGAATATAAGAATCATAAAGTACCCTTTAGCGCACCATTAAATGTAATTAAAGGGTATGTGATAAGATTTGATATAGAGTATCTAATGAATCAAAGTTTCTTTGACCCCTTCCCCAAAGAACTAATGGATGTTAATGATTCAGGGAAAGGAATCAAATAAACTTATAAGCTTTATTTAACTCTTAAAGCTCTTATAGAATTCAATATTGCGATTACTGCGACTCCTACATCAGCAAATATTGCCATCCACATATTAGCTAGATTAAGAGTCGCCAATATCATTATAATTATTTTAACGCCTAGAGAAAATACTATATTCTCCCAAACTATTTTATTAGTATTTTTTGATACTCTCATAGCTGTAGGAATACTTGATAGTTCATCTGACATAAGAACCACATCAGCTGCTTCTATTGCTGCATCAGAGCCGACTCCGCCCATTGCAATTCCTACATCTGCCCTTGCTAGAACCGGAGCGTCGTTGATTCCATCACCTACAAATACTACAGTATCATTTTTACCAACACCGTTCATTATTTCTTCAAGCTTATCAACTTTTTCATCTGGTAACAGATCACTATAATATCTAGTTATACCAACTCTCTTTGCAATATCTTCTGCCACATCTTTGTGGTCACCTGTTAACATTACAATGTCTTCTACTCCATAATTTTTAAGCTCTTTTATAGCATTAATTGTATCACTTTTCAATTCATCAGCTATAACGATTATACCCATAAGTTTATTATCCATAGCTACATATACTTTTGTTCCTACTATTGTATCTATATCACCTATAGAAACATTTTCTTGTTCCATTAACTTTCTATTACCAACTGCAACCATTTTACCATCAAATAAAGCTTTTACACCTTTACCTGCGACTTCTGTAATGTCTTTTACACGTTTTTCATCAATGTTTTTATTATATTCATTGATAATAGATACTGCTATAGGATGATTTGAATAGTGTTCAACATGTGCTGCTATCTCAACAACTTTCTCTTTATTAACTCCTTGATTAAAACTGATTACTTGTGTTACTTTGAAAACACCTTTTGTAAGTGTTCCTGTTTTATCAAAAATAATGCTTTTGATATTTCTAAGTTCTTCAAGATAGTTGCCACCTTTTACTAATATACCTTTACTAGAAGCACCACCTATTCCACCAAAATAACCTAATGGTATAGATATTACAAGGGCACAAGGACAAGAAACTACTAGAAATATTGCAGCTCTATATATCCATGAACCAAAATCTCCTCCAAAAAACAGTGCAGGAATAAAAGCTAATAGAACTGCTATTCCAACAACTATAGGTGTATAATATCTAGCAAATTTTGTTATAAATTTTTCAGTATGAGCTTTTTGTGAATTGGCATCTTTAACAAGTTTTAGTATCTTAGCAACTGTTGATTCACTGAATTCTTTTGTTACTTCAACTAAGATAACCCCAGATTTATTAATAGAGCCACTATAAACTTCCGTACCTTCTTCTGCCTCTCTAGGTAATGACTCTCCAGTAATAACTGATGTATCAATAGAAGAAGTTCCTTCTATTACATAGCCATCAAGAGGTATTTTTTCTCCTGGTTTCACCATTATAGTGTCACCAACTTTGACTTTTTCAGGATCAACAATCTTATATTTATCTCCTACTTTTAGATTAGCTACATCTGGTTTGATATTCAATAATTCTTCTATTGAATTCTTAGACCTGTTAACAGCTAATCCTTCAAATAATTCACCTACTCTATAGAACAGCATAACTGCTGTAGCTTCTGGATATTCCCCTATGGCAAATGCAGATATAGAAGCAATTGTCATCAAGAAGTTTTCGTCTAATAATCTACCAGTAAATAGACCCTTTATTGCACTAATTACAATTTCTCTTCCTACTACAACATATGCTACTACATATAATCCAATCTTTACCTCTGTTTTTACATTCAACAATAATGCTAATGCAAATAATCCAAAACCTATGATAAATTCTATAACATCTCTTTTTGTGAATTTTTCATGATGATGATGTTCATGGTTATGTCCATGTGCATCATGATTGTGATCATGGTCATGATGATGTTCATCGTAATTATGATCACTATTTGAACAGCTTTTGCTTCCACAACAACAATTACCAATGTTGTCAGTTATTCTTTCAGCCATACTAATACCACCCTTCCTAAAACTATTATTCCAGAACAAAAGAGGCTGTGCAATTATTCTAATATGTGTTCAATCCCCATTTTGTATATCATTTTAATATGGTCATCATTAAGAGAATAATAGACTAATTTTCCTTCTTTTCTTGCTTTAACTAATCTACTTGCTTTTAATACTCGTAATTGATGTGATACTGCTGATTGAGTCATGTTAAGTACATCGGCAATGGTTCCTACACACATTTCACCATTGAATAGCGCTCCCATTATTCTTACTCTGGTACTGTCACCAAAATTCTTGAAAAAATCGGATAGCAAGAATATTGTTTCTTCATCTGCCATAATTGATTGAACCTTAGTTATGAATTTATCGTCCTTACAGCATTCTTTCTTCTCTTCTTCTTTACGCATTATAATTCATCTCCTCTATATATTAATATATGAATAATTGTTCATATGTTTATTTATTAATATTATATCACTTTTTTTAATTTTTGCAACATAATCCATAATAATTTCTTGTTTTTTTAATAAAAATATACTTTATGATAATTTTTTTAAATAATAATTGACAGTTAGTCAATAAAAGTATAACATCAATAATGCTACACTTTTTTTATAAGAAAAGTGACTCGTACGAAAAGGTTAGGCTAAATATTATAATAAAGGAAGATTATGATGGTAGAGGATAAGTTAAGTTTTATTAAAGAAGTTAAACGTAGAAGAACTTTTGCAATAATATCACATCCAGATGCTGGTAAAACAACATTGACAGAGAAATTCTTATTATATGGTGGAGCAATACGTTCTGCTGGTTCAGTAAAATCAAGACGTTCTGCCAAATATGCTGTTTCAGATTGGATGGAAATAGAAAAACAAAGAGGTATCTCCGTTACATCCAGTGTACTTCAATTTGAATATGATGACTTTTGTATTAATATACTTGATACTCCTGGGCATCAAGATTTCAGTGAAGATACTTATAGAACTTTAATGGCGGCAGATAGTGCAGTTATGGTAATTGACTGTTCCAAGGGTGTTGAGGATCAGACAAAAAAACTTTTTCAAGTTTGTAAGATGAGAGGAATCCCTATTTTTACTTTTATAAATAAAATGGATAGAATGGGTAAAGATCCTTTTGATTTAATGGAAGATATTGAAAATGTATTAGGTATCAGGTCATGTCCAGTCAACTGGCCTATTGGCTCTGGTAAAAACTTCAAAGGTGTATATAATAGACATGAAAATCAAATTGAAGTTTTCAATGATGGTAATCATGGACAATCTATTGCAGAAACAATAACTGGTGATTTAACAGATGAAAAATTCACTGGACTATTAGGTGAAACCTTACATGAACAATTAAAAAGTGATATTGAATTACTGGATATCGCAGGAGATAATTTTAGTCTTGAAGAGGTCTTGAATGGTAATCTGACACCTGTATTTTTTGGTAGTGCTCTTACCAACTTTGGTGTAGAACCCTTTTTGAAATCCTTTTTGGATATTACTACTCCTCCAAAGGCACGTGCTAGTAATCTAGGTGACATTAACCCTGAATCAACTAATTTTTCTGGCTTTATATTTAAGATTCAAGCTAATATGAATCCTGCTCATAGGGATAGAATTGCTTTTCTACGTATCTGTTCTGGTAAATTTGATAAAGGAATGATGGTTAATCATGTACAGAAAGGTAAAAAAGTCAAACTCGCCCAGCCACAGCAGTTTGTTGCTACGGATAGAGTTATAGTTGATTCTGCTTATCCCGGTGATATAATAGGTATCCATGATCCAGGTATCTTTAACATTGGGGATACATTGTGTGAAGATGGCTCAAAATTGGAATATGCAGATATACCTCAATTTGCTCCAGAACATTTTGCTAGAATTTCAACAACTAATTCACTTAAGAGAAAACAATTCTTGAAAGGTATTACTCAATTGTCAGAAGAGGGGGCTATTCAAGTATATAAGCGTCCTAATATTGGGATGGAAGAGCTTATTATCGGTGTAGTTGGTGTGCTTCAATTTGAAGTATTGGAGTATAGATTGAAGAATGAGTATGGCGTGGAAGTTTCTAAGCAGTTGTTACCTTATAGGCATATACGTTGGATTGCTAATGAAGGTATTGATTATTCTGATTTATCTTTGACAATGGATTCCATGTTGGTGGTAAATAAGAATGAGCAGCCAGTATTATTATTTCAGAATGAATGGTCTATTAGACATATATTGGAAAGAAATGAAGGTATTGAGTTAAAAGAGCATTCTTGAGTTTTTTAATAGTGGTGGATAGCGGTCGCAGAGAGAGTATAGGGGAATATTCGTCAGCCAATTAAACGTCCGTGTTTAAAAGGCTGACGTTTTTATGTTGAAGTAGAATTCTACTCCTTTTTGTTTGTTGATAACGCCGTAGTCGCTTCCGTGGCCATCTAGTATGGCTTTGACGATTGCTAGTCCTAGTCCTGTTCCTCCGCTTTGTCTGTTATGGGATTTATCTATTTTATAGAATCTGAGCCAAATGCTTTCCAGTTCTTCTTTGGTAAGACTGTTACCTTCATTATAGATATATATATAATTAGTGTGATTAATGATTTCGCCTGTGATGATTATGGTAGTATTATTGGTGCAATATTTTACAGCGTTAGAAATCAGATTCATTATTACTTGGTCTATCTGAAATTTGACACCATATACATTTGTAAAGTCACCTTTAATATCTATTTTCAGTTGTTTATCCCTTATTGGTATTTCTAAGAGAGTAACTGCTTTATTGATTAATTTTATAATGTCAAATTCCTCTTTATCTTCAATCTTACCTGTTTCAAATTTTGATAGTTCTAGCATATCAAGTATAAGGGTATTCATTTTTTCTATCTCATCCAAGATAACTTCTAGATAATAGTCTGTTTTTTCCTTTTTGATGCCATCTTTTATTCCTTCAGCAAAGCCCTTTATTATGCCAAGGGGTGTTTTTAGTTCATGAGATATGTTTGCAACGAATTCCCTTCTGACTTTTTCTTGTTGTTTTTCTTTTTCCATGTCAATTACCAGTTGCTTATTGGCTTCTTTCACATCAGTTAGAGCTTCATCAAGATTGGTTGATAATATATTCAGGCTATTGGATAAAACCCCTAGTTCATCGTCGCTGCTATGAGTAGATTTTACTGAAAAATCCATTCCAGCCATTTTATCTGCTACTTTTGTTAATTTTAATAAGGGGTTGGAAATTGATTTTGAATATATCCAAGCAATAACCAAAGATATGACAATAGCTAATATATAGAATATGATATAGTAGTCACTTAATATACTCATGACCTCACCAACTGGTTGTAATGAGGCAGTAGCATTAATAGATGTTTCTTTTCCGTTATCCATATCTATTGTTTTAACAAAATTAACTTGTTTTACATTAATAAATGGCATCTCATTGATTAGGTAGTACACATCATCTTTTTTATTATACTGTAGAGTCAAATCTTCAGTATTTGCAAAACCAATGACATTTACACCGTCTGCAACCTGTATATCTGAGCCAGTAGCAGCAGTAGCAGCAGCTATTGTTATATTATCCATCACATTACTTATATTTATAAGAGTAGCATTTCCTTTTAATAAAATATAACCTTCTTCAGCTGATATATCATACAGCTGATAATCATTTATTTTAATAGGAGTCAATATTTCTGTACCAGAAATTACTGCCTCCAAGTAAAATTTTTGATACTGGGTAGGCATCTCTCCATCAAAAGCTTTTAATAAATCTTCTTTGGAAATATAAATATCATAATAATTACTATTAGCTATTTGTAATGTCAGAATGTACTCTTCAATCTGCATATCACTATAGCTCAATCCATTAACTGTTAAAGTAGCATTATTATTACCTTCAAACTTATTAATCTGCCTTGCTAGTTCATCAAAACTCCATTTTTCTTTTTTATACTGTTTGCTAAAGCTATTTATATTTTTTATAATATTATCTATTTTTTTGGTACTGTAGTATTTATTAATAAACAAACTTTGCACAAGAAAAATTACTGTAATTAGACTCATTACAGAAACAAATGTTATAATGAACATTTTAAAAACAATAGACTTGGTCTTTTTAATTTTCTTCATTTATTGAACCACCTCAAATTTATAGCCCACTCCAACAACTGTATTTATATATTTTGAAGCTTCTCCAAGTTTTTTCCTTATGGTTTTGATGTTTGTATCCACAACTCGTCCATCACCATAATAATCATATCCCCAGATATTATTAATTATTTTGTCCCTACTCATAACTATGCCTTCATTTTCAATCAAAAAAACTAATAGGTCATATTCTTTTCTTGTAAATATGATTTCCTCACCTTCTACTTTTATAGAATAAGCATCTTTATCTATAAGTATCTCTTTTTTAGAAATCATATTGTTTTTTATCTGCTCACCATTAGTTTCATTAAACCTACTAAGCAATGTCTTAACTCTTGCTACTAATACTTTTGGGCTGAAAGGTTTTGTAACATATTCATCAGCTCCCAATTCAAATCCTAATAATTTGTCATCTTCATCACTACGAGCACTTAATATGATAATGAGTACATTGGATTTTTTTCTTATTCTTCTACACACTGACCAGCCATCAAGTCCAGGCATCATAATATCAAGTAATACTAAATCAATATTATTATTTTCAAACACATTCATTGCTTCTATTCCATTATCTGCTTGAAAAACTGTAAAACCGTCCATTTCCAGATAATCACATATTATTTCACGCATTCTTTGTTCATCTTCAACTACTAAAATATTCTTATTCATAGCAAACTCCTTATATCAGCAAATGGTATACTTATGATAAGTATACCATTTTTCATATAAATATAATAGGTGGTTATATCTAGATAATTAGACTTTAGATTTCTTTTTCAGTACTTGATTCCATAGTACTTAACTCTTTAGTACTTACTTCAAAAATATCCATTTTGTAAATTTCATCCCATACTTTTCTGGCTTCTTTTTCTTTTGCAGTAGCTTTTTCAAAAAGCTCTTTTGCTTTTTCTATAACTTCTGGTTTCAAATCTTTTTTGAATCCTTTTGAGAATTCTTCAAATGTAATTGGCTTAATACTATCTATTATTGCTTCTGAACCCGTAATTATATCACCATCAAGCATAACTACTCCATCATTACTAATATCTCCATTAAAATTAACTATGCTTGCACCACTGCCTGTAATCTTACCTGTAACATTATCTTCAGTTTCTATATGTTTAATTGCTCCCGTTTCATCAAAAAGGTTCATTTCAAATAACTGACTCCATACTTTCACTGCTTCGTCATATTTTTTATCTTTATCAAGTTGTACTGCTTTTTCATATAATTCTTTAGCTTTCTTCTTATCTTCTTCCTTTACATCTTTCTTGAAGTTCTTTGAGAATTCTTCAAATGAAGTATTGTTTATTTCTATAATAATATCACCAGGCATTTCAGATAGCTCATCAATAGATAATGATTCTATACCACTTAATATTATATCTTTATCCATATTTTCAACTTTAACATTTCCTTTAATTCCAACGATATCTGCTTCACCTATATTATCAAAACTAATTACTTTTGTAGCATCTTCTCCAATTTCTATATTCTTAATTTCTCCCATTTCATCAAAAAGTTTCATTTCAAATAATTGATCCCATACTTTTACTGCCTCGTCATATTTTTTATCTTTATCAAGTTGTACTGCTTTTTCATATAATTCTTTTGCTTTCTTTTTATCTTCTTCTTTTACATCTTTTTTGAAGCTCTTTGCAAATTCTTCAAATGACATATTTTCCATTGTTGATGTACCCATAACGATATTATTTGTTTCATCATATAACTCCAAAGAATCTAGTTCTTTCCATAATTCCATTGTTTCATCAAATTTTCCTTCTTTTTCAAGCTTAATTATTTTATTATATATTTCTTTAGCCTTATTTTTAGTTTCTGTTGTTATATCTTTCTTGAACATTTTAGAAAATTCTTCAAAAGGCATTGGCTCTACATTACCTAACAATACAGATGTATCAAATAAATCAAGTTTATATAGTTCATCCCAATATTCAGATGCATCATCTTCTAACTTAATAGCTTTATTAAATAGATTCTCTGCTTTTTTATAATCTTCTTGTGATACATTCTCTTTAAACTGTTTACTAAACTCCTTAAAATTAAAATCAAAATTGCTATCAATAGTACATTCATCTGTAGTGCATATAGCTATTTTTGGCTCACCCTTATCTTGTACAGGGGCTTTTGCATAAACGCTTGTTAGTGCTGTCATACTAATAGTTGTTACCATTAAACCTGCTAATAATCCTTTTTTAATATCCATACTAATTCCTCCATGTAATTTATTTATTTTTGTTTTTTGTTTCATGAGTAAAGTATAGTATCCCCATGTGAAAAACGTGTGAAATGCATTTGAGAATCATGTGTTTTTTAATTAATCCAAAATATATAAAGTTTTATAAAAAAAATATTGTAAAATATCCTTATATGATATAAAGTAAAGTAGCAAATAAATAATCATAATAAATTAACAACAATAAATATAATTATCAACAGTCAAAGTTGAATTCTAAAAAGTTATCAACAATAGATAATGAATTATTAACAATAAGAAGGTGTATATATGATAATTTATGAAAGTAATAATACTAGAATAAACGGAAAATATACATTAGATTTTTCATCTCATACCATAGAAGGAGAACGGAGATTAGAAGATGTAATTGACGTTCACAGCAAATTGGAATTATCTATTGTAGGTTATGGAACAGGTAAATATTATATTGGTGATAAAATCTATGATATGAAAAAGAACGATGTTTTCATTATAAGTAATACAGATAAACATGCTTTGGTAATGGATAAAGATGAAACCCTTAAAAATATCGTAATCCATTTTGAACCTAGATTCATCTGGTCCGATAATAATAACTTTGATTATAGATATTTAAAGATTTTCTTTAATAGAAGTAAGAATTTTTGTCATAGGTTAGATAGGCATAATGAGGCGACAGAAAAAATAATATCCTTATTTTATGAAATAGAAGACGAATTCAATAATAAGCCTCTTGAGTATGAGTTGATGGCTAAAGTCAAATTGATGAATATATTGGTTTTACTGCTTAGGCATTATAATTATGTATATGACGATAAAGATCATTATCAATTCAAGAAAGAAGTACAATCAATAAACAAAGTTACAGATTATATCCATGAAAACTTTGATAAAAAAATAAAGTTAGAAGACTTGGCAGCAATTGTCCATATGAATACAAGTTATTTCTCAACTTTTTTTAAGAAATTCAATGGTCTTGCTCCATCAGAATATATATCACGAATTCGAATATCAAAAGCAATGGAGTTATTGGAAAAAACTGATAAAAATATTATTGAAATCTGTGGAATGTGTGGATTCAATAGTACAGCCAGCTTCAATAAGATGTTCAAGAAAATAAAACATCTAACTCCTAGCGAGTATAAAAAACAATATTTTAACCAAAAATAGTTTGTATTTATATAAAAATAACTGAGGAAATATCAGAAATAAACTAGTATAATTGATTTAATTAGAGTAAGTCATCTATAAAAGACATTTAAGGATTTTTAGGAGGGTATTAGTATGGACAATATAAAAATAGCTTTACAACTCTACACAGTAAGAGAAGAATGTGAAAATGATTTTATTGGTACATTAGAAAAAGTTGCTGATCTTGGTTATGAAGGTGTGGAATTAGCTGGAGTTCATGGTTTTTCAGCTGAACAGTTAAAAGAAGAATTGGATAGACTTAATCTGAAAGTTGTAGGAAGTCATATTGGTCTAGACGAACTGGAAAAAGATTTAGATAAAATAATAGATTATAATAAAACAATTGATAATTCAATAATTGTCTGCCCTTATGCAAAATGGGAAAGTAAAGAAGAATTAGATGAATTAGCTTGTAAACTAAATGCAATCAGCGATAAATTGAATAGTGCAGGATTACAATTATTATATCACAACCATTCCCATGAGTTTGAGATTATAGATGATTCTTATGGACTTGATTTACTATATAATCTCACCAAAAAATCAAACATGTTAATGGAATTGGATACCCACTGGGTAAAAAGAGCTGATAAAGATGTTATTGATTATATGAATCAAAATAAAGATATACTCAAGTTAGTACATATCAAAGATATGAAAGAAATTGATGGAGAAAAAACATTTGCTGCCATTGGTGAAGGGTTAATGGATATTCCTGCTATAATTGATAAGGCTGTTGAATTAGGCTGTTCATGGGTAATCGTTGAAAACGACCAACCAGAACCAAACGGAATAGAAAATGTCACTGTTAGTATTAACAATCTTAAAAAGATGTTTGATTAATATCAAAATCTATTCTATTAATCTTAGTTAGACATCTATATAAGATTAATGGAGATAAAAAAAGCTGTCGTATAATACATTTCAGAGTCAATAGCAATGAATATAGACTAGATATTGGCACCTTCTTAAAAAATGTGTTATAGACAGCCCTTTTAAATGTTATATAAAAATCAGTTGATAAAGTTTATTTTGTTAAATATTTGGGTTATAGGTTTTCTATCTATCTTATCATATAAGTCCATAATCATATGGCAAAATTCTTCTCTTGTAATATAGTCCCTTAGATTATTAAACAACTTAAGTATAATTAGATTTTTACTTACAGATTCTTTGATTTCTGACACAGCCCATTTGCTAACAATATTTCCATGTAATTCTCTATCCTTAACATAAGAAACCACGTTCTTCAAGAATATATCTTCTTCTGATAATATATCTTCAATGCTTGTTGATACAGAAATATCAGGTATTACCCCTCTTCCGTAAGGTATGTCCTTTGCCTGATTAGAACTTATTGTCTTAACAAGAGGTATCCTCAGCTGTAATCCTGTGTTAGGTAAGACTACATATGCAAACTCAAGTCCACACATCATATGATATCCTCCAGCACCTTCTTTTCCAATGATTGTTCCTCTTCTTTTTTCATGAAAAAGACTGGCGAATGAGGAAGCTGCTGACCCAGTAAACTCAGAAGTAAGCACATAAACATTACCTTTATAAATGCCCTCAGCATTAGGTTTGTAGGTCTTAAATCCATCATTTGAAGTTTCCCCATCTAAGTAATAACAATCTTTGTCTTTATCATATATGTACTGGGGAAATTTACTGCTGTCAGGAATCATATTTTCTGTGTACTTAAAAAAATCATATTTACCATTGCTTTTTACTTCAAAACGCTTATCTACGGAGAATTCTTCTTTTGCAAAAAGTGAAAATAATCTTTGAATATTTTTGGCTTCTCCTCCTGGATTTTTACGTATATCCAATATTAAATTTTGTGCTTCTGTAGTCAATAAAAGTTTTTCAATATCTGATAAAACTCCATCATCTAAACTCATTCCATTTATTCTTAGGTAAAGGATATTATTTCTTAACATTTTGCTTTCCCAAGGTATCCATTTTCTTTTTCCTGTATTCTTAACAATGTTTTCTTTTTTCAATACCCATTTAATTTTTTTACCCTTAGCAAGGGTCATATCCAAATGTTCTCCAGCATTAGGCATATACACTATATCGTATAGAGTTTCAAATCCACTACCGTAAACTTTTGACTCTGTCAGCAGATATCTTTCACTGAAAGTCTGAATCAGCCCATCACCTTTACCTGTAGCTTTTTTCAAGTCATTTATAATCTTGTCTATAGACCTGTCATTAATAGCAGTAACTTGATCACCTACATGAAGATTATCAATATCTATGTACTCTTTAAGAATATAGCATTTACCATCGACAACACCCAATTGTACTGGAAAGTCATAAGGTTTATTGTATAACTTGGTATCGTCAGTTAAATAGGTCTTATTTATGTAAGTATGATTATCGCTGATTAAATGGATTATATCATTAAGAATGACAAAGAACTCATTGGCTGTCATTAGTTTTACCAACTTACTTTCTACTTTATCAAAACTCTTTTCTAATGTGTCTCTATCCACATATGCTGTTAATGCAGGATGACCTTCATACAATGAATCTTTAAATATTTTAAAAGCTTTTTGCTGGTCTTCAATAGATATTTTATGGTTTCTATAATCTTTCTCTTTTGATATGTTGATTACCTTGTTGCCTTTATTATTCATCATGGGTGTGATTAATTTATTTTTTGATTCATAAGAAATGATAAGGCTGTATTTTTCTATCTCCTTAGAAGAATGTCCCATCTTTCCTAATAAATCTCCAACTTGGATTTTATCGCCTTTTTTAATTTTCTCTGTTCCTGGTTCAATACCTGAATAATATACTTTTACACCTGAACCAATGTTGATGCAAATTCCCATGGTCAAGAACTTAGTATCAATATTATGTTTTTTCATGATTTTCATACCTTCTTCATGAGAATCATACTCGTAACAAGTATAAAAATTTGGATTAAATACAGGTTTCACATATTCAACAACACCCGATTCGACAGCTATTATCTCAGAATTCTCGTCTCCAGCAATGGCATATTGTAAAAACTTCTCTTCCTTTTTCAAGTATTTGTTATAAACCTTATCTTCTGGTCCATATAAAACATTTTCTCCAAAAGCCTTATCTTTAATTGGCCAATTACTTCCTTGTGCATTTACCTTAATCTGAGATACCATCAATAAAAACATGGTAATTATAAATATTTTATTTCTCATTGCTCCTCCTCAAAACTTTTGTTAATCATAGTTACATAATATTTTTTGTTAATAAAAAAGTCTATTGCAATAAACCTAGAATAAGTTTACTACAATAGACCTTTCTTGTCAACAAATTATATTTATATATTTTTTATTGGAATTCAACATCCATATATTCTTTTGGATCAAGGAACTCACCATTATATAAAATCGAAAAATGCAAATGAGGACCTGTTCCTTCATTACCAATTACCGCAATTGGTTCCCCCTTAACAATTTCTTGAGTCTCTTTGACTTTTACCTCCTTACAATTTCCATACCAAGTCTCATAACCGTTACCATGATCAATCTTTATTAAACATTTAAAACTTCCTTCTTCACCAACAAATGTTATTACTCCATTTTCTACAGCTGTTATCATTTCCCCTTCATTTGCTAGTATGTCAATACCTACATGATTATCTACGTCATAATCTTTTGAAATGACATTCATACTTACAGAATTATCATATTTAGGTTCTTCAACTTCTAATGCTTCTCTCTTGGAACCTTTGTAGAAATAATCTTCATTGATATCACTCCATTGAGTATGACCGCCCTTCCAGTCTTGTGTAATTTTCTTAGCTTGGCTTATTGAAGGATTTGTTACAAGACAAATTCCTATACCCGCGACAAACATAGTTACTAATATTTTCTCATATGTTGACCGCTTCCTAAGTTTTAATATATGATTGATTCTCACTGCCAAATGACTCTTACCAAAAGATGGATACAAACCAAAAAAAGATACATTTTTTTTGATACCAAAAGAAAGCAAGGTATGAGAATATTCCTTTATGGTATTCTCACCTGATATACTAATAACCTTTTCATCACATGCCATTTCAATATCTTGATTAAATAGTTTTATTGCTACCCATACTAATGGATTGAACCAGTGCATAATAAGTAATAAATATGAAAAAGGTTTTATTAGATAATCTTTTCGTTTGATATGTACACATTCATGTGTCAAAATATATGGTAGTTGTGTTTTATCTATCCTTGCAGGTATATATATTTTAGGAGTTAAGATACCACATACAAAAGGACTATCAATCATATCTGTTTCATATATTTTTATATCTCTCTTTATCTTAAGTACTCTTTTTATGTCATTTATGATTGGTACTCTACAAATAGTTGCTGTACGAATTTGTGATAAGGTTCTTATATATGAAATCATATTATAAACAACTAAAAAGATTATACCTAACACCCAAACAATACTTGCTATAAGTAATATATTAAAATTCCAATCTCTATCTGCATTATTTATTGTATGACTAGTTGATGTGACTGAATCATTACTAATATCTGAGTCAAATACCATTTTTGTTAATGGCATTGTTGAGATATTATCATGTAAGTAACTAATTGATATATCTTCTTCCATTGCTGGTTTAGCTATATTCATCAGACTAAAATTATTTGTCATTGAAACAGGACTGATTAGTCTAAATAATAAAATCCACCACAAAAAGCATACATAGAACTTTGGCAATCTCTTTAATAATAATAACCTTATGGATATAACAATAACAGCAACAAAAGTTGCTGTTAAACTCATATTCAAAACAAACAGAAAAATATCTTTTATAGTTCCCATAGTATGTTAACCCCTACTCTCATCAATGATACGCTTTAATTCTTCTGCCTCTTCATCTGTAATTTTCTTGTCATTGAGAAAGGTTGCTAAAAACTTTGGTAAAGAACTATTGAATGCTTTATCCAAAAGTTGTTCACTTTCATATTTTCTGACTTCATTAAATTTAACCAACGAAGTTACAATAGCCTTTTCATTTTTTAATATATCACGGTTTTGCAATTTTTTTAGTACTGTATACGTGGTAGATTTTTTCCAACCAAGCTCTTCATTACAAAGTTTGACTAATTGAGTTGAATTAATAGGCTCATTCTCCCATATTATCAACATAAACTTGTATTCCGCATCAAATAATTTATATTGTTCATTCATTATTATTGCCTCCTAATAAAATCTATTACAATAGACCTATCAGAATTTTATCACACTGCTTTTACATTGTCAAACCACACTTTTTCTAACCTATCTATTTAGTTTTTCCTCTATATAATTCATATTCACTATTCTGTAACACTTCTATCAAATCTTCATTTGTCCTAATACGTTTTGGAGTAATAATCCCTCCATTACTTTCATCACCCAATTCATGATAATCAGAACCTGATGTCATTTTCAGATTATTTTCTTCAGCAATCTTTTGTATCTCATCGTTATGTGAATCATGTCTAGGATTACCATTATGTACTTCCACTCCATCCAAAAGATTAATATCAACCAATCTACAATTTTTCCTTAGAGGATGAGCTTGATATAACAGTAATCCTTTTTCACGACAAAACTCATTAAGTCCCTCTATTCCTATTTCTAAAAGGCTAGGCATTCCTTTTAGTATTTCTTCTGTAATACCATAAACCAAATAATCATTTCCTGGTTCATCATATTCCATAAAAGCTATTTCCATACCTAAGAGTACGTCCATTGATTGCTTCTTACCTTCTTCTTTTGCAGCTCTATAGCCTTTTAAGAAATCATCAACTTTTTGTTCCCAGGTATTACCTTTACTATTCTTGAAGAAGAATTTCTTGAAGTGGTCGGTAATAACAACTCCCTGATATCCTTCATTTTTATATATTTTTATCATATCTGTAGCTGAAACTTTAGCACAAGAACTCGTCTCACTAGTATGTATATGCAAATCATATTTAAACAATTTTTCATCTTCCTTCTATGTATTCGTCAAATTATAGTCTAAGTTATTCTTCTATTGACATACCATCGTATGCAACATTAATTTTACAGGGCAAATCAGTATTATCAAATATTTCTACTAAATCTTCATGCGTGGACAAGTGACAATGATTAATGTGTGTCAGATATATCTTAGTATCTTCATCAATGGTATGTTGCTCTAATAGCTTCTTGAATACCAATTTGCAGCTATCAACGTCCAAATGTCCATCAGGTTTTAATCCCCTGTCTTTTGCAGTACCAAATGTACATTCACTGATATAATAATCGATATGATATTTCTTTAGAGCTTCAAATGTTTCATCTAGGTAATAACCTGTATCAAGCCCATAAAATAATATTTTGCCATTAGGTAGTTTCACTATATAATTAGCACTGTTTTCCTGCATATTTCCATAATGGTTACCTTTTAATGGGGTTACCTCTATATTACTTATCTTATATGTATGCCCAAATTCCAATCTATGAAAAGCTATAATATTTCTTTCTATTAATTCATTTACACAACCCTTTAGTATGGGTTTGCTTTTTCTATAGAATTCCAATATATCATAAGCTTTATCGGTCATATAGTAATTCAGAGGTCTATCAATTCTATGGGTAGCCATATTTCTTACATTCATCATCATATAAGCAAAATGGTCTTCGTGTGTATGAGTAACTAAAACATGTTCCAGATTAATAAAATCACCATACATTATGGCTTGAACAAAAGAATCTGCTCCTAGGTCTAATGTTATTTCCTCATTTATCCTGAACATAGAACGTTTTCTAACTTCTTTACCGCCTTTTTCTCTGGCATTTCTACATAAATAACAGTCACAGAAAGGACTTGGTATCCCTTCCGCAGCACTGGTTCCATAAAATGTTAAATCTTTCATATGCATTACTCCTTATCAATGACTAACAATTAAGATATCAATTCTATACCACCTTAATTGATTTTTCTTCATTATATATCATTATAGGTTCACCGTGAAGTATTTTAAATTCAGTATTATTCTTAGTGACACAAACTTCTATTATCCTTCTTTGGAAAGAAACCCTGAATCTATAACTATTCCATTGATTAGGTAAATGAGGTGAAAATCTGAGAGCACCATCTTCTACTCTCATACCTGCAAAACCATATATTATCGACATCCAAGCTCCTGCCATATTAGCAGTATGGATACCAGCAGAAGTGTTATTATGTAAATTATCAATATCTGTCCGTACTGAATCACCAAAGTAATCATACGCTTTGTCGTACAATCCTAGTTCATTAGCCATTATACTGAATATACACGTAGATAATGAAGAGTCATGAGTAGTTATCTTTTCATAATAATCGTAATCTCTAATTTTCTGTTCTCTATCAAAATAACCGCCTAGTAAAAATTCTGCAAGTATCAGGTCTGCTTGTTTACATACCTGTGCTCTATATATATTAAGAGGATGATAATGCATTAATAAAGGATGCTTATCCTCACTATCTATGAAATCCCACTTAGGTTTATCAAAAAAGCTATCATCTTGGGGATATAATTTTCTATGTTCATCATATGGTACGTACATTTCGTTTGCAGCCACTTCAAAATTATCTATTTCCGATTCTTCAATATTTATTTTATCTATCAGCTTCTTATATTGTGCTGGATATTTTTTTTGTAGTAGCATAGCTGCTTTATATGCATTATGTAAATTATTTGCTGCCATCAAGTTAGTATATACATTATTATTTACTATAGCTGTATATTCATCAGGACCTGTAACACAACAGATATGGAATTCCCCTTTACTATTGAAATGACCTATTTCAAGCCATAGTCTTGCTGTCTCAATAAGTATTTCAGCTCCTTTTTCAACCATGAACTCTTCATCATTAGTGGCTTCTACATACTTACAAACTGTATATGCTATATCACCATTTATATGATATTGTGCTGTACCTGCTGGAAAATATGCAGAACACTCTTCGCCGTTTATGGTTCTCCAAGGATATAATGCTCCCTTTTTATACTGCATCTCTTTGGCTCTTTTTCTAGCTGAATCTAATAGATTATATCTATAATTTACTAATTGCTTGGCGATATCAGGATTGGTATATAGGAAAAACGGGAGTATATATATCTCTGTATCCCAGAAATAATGTCCTTCATACCCTTCTCCTGTAAGACCTTTTGCTGAAATATTAGTTAATGAATCTCTACCGACAGATTGAAGTAAATGAAACATATTGAATCTGATACCTTGTTGTGTAGCATCATCTCCATCTATAAGAATATCAGTATTGAACCAGAAATCATCTATGAATTCTTTTTGCTTTTGTTTATAGAAATCATATTTTTTTGTAAAAGCTTCTTCTACTATACCTATTACCTCTGAGTATAGATTATCGTTCAACTCATTTTTATAGGATTTATATACAATATATTTTTCAAGATCTATTACCTTGTTTTTTTCTGCTTTTATATTGAACACATGACTTACACTTTTATCATTTTGTTCATAAAATGAATCGTACTGGTCATCACACTTGATATTATTTGCCATTAAACATATTAAACCCAAATTAGAAGATTTTGTTTTTGAAATTATTTCTCCTCTATTATTATCTATCTTACATTCTAAAACCTTCAGTTCGTCACCATGAAATTCAACACCGATTCTTGGATCATTCTCTTTCGTAATGTTCTTGACGTCTCCTTCAAGATATGAAACAACCCTTATATCACCATCAAAATTCAAAGGGGTTATTCTAATCTTTGATATCATAAGATGTTTCTCATAAAAGCTTACTAATCTTTCACTCTCATATAGAATCTCATCACCTTTTTCTGATATCCATGTTACTCTCCTGGTGAGTATACCTTTCTTGAAATCTATTTCTCTGACATAATCTTTAATAGTACCTTTTTCTAGACTGAATCTTTCATTATTAATATATATATCAATTTTTTTTCCATTAGTTACATTTAACATTGCATGACTTCTGTCTGGATATCCATTATATTTTTCACCATATGATAAATCATAATAATCATAAAAACCATTTATGAAAGTTCCATCATGTCCACCGAAATCAGATTTTTCTTCAAAACTTCCTCTAGTCCCAATATAACCATTTCCAAGTGCAAATAAAGTTTCATTTAGGGGATATTTCTCCTTCTGGAAATTTTTTTCTGTATATCCCCATAAATTGATACTGCTCATTTATGTCCACATCCTATCTATCTATTTTACTGCTCCAGCTGTTACACCTTGTATAATATATTTTTGTGCAAATATGTAGAAAACAATTACTGGGATTACAGTCATTACCAATCCTGCTATAGCTAAGTTCCATTCTATTGTAAACTCTCCAAAGAAATAAAATGTTGACAAGGGAATAGTTCTAAGTGATTTACTTGATAGTGCCAATGAAGGTAACAAGAAATCATTCCATATCCATCTTAAGTCTAATATTATAACCGTTACAGTAGTAGGTTTTAATATTGGAAATATAATTTTCCAGAATATCTTCCATTTGTTACACCCATCAATTGTTGCCGCTTCCTCTAGTGATGCAGGTATTCCCTTAACGAATCCATGAAAAAGAAACACTGCCATACTGGCTCCAAATCCTATATACATATAGACAAGTCCAAATCTCGTATTGATCATTGGGAAAATTGTATTTCTTGATATAGATCCCATAAACTGCATTAAAGGCATCATGATTGATTGAAACGGAATCAACATGGTAGCTATGAATAAGAAAAATACAATCTTGCTTATTACATGTTTTGTCCTAACCAGCATCCAAGCAGTCATAGATGATAAGATTACGATTAATGTTATACTTATCGCTGCAATGATTGCTGAGTTTATGAATGCATTAGAAAAATTCATTTTTTCCATGGCAATCTTATAGAACTGAAAATCTAATTTTTTTGGTAGTGACAATACATTATCATACATCTGAGCACGATTCTTGAAGGAGTTAACTACAATAACATATATGGGCAGTAAATAAATTATACCTATAAGCAATGCCAATAATTCTATTATTATTTTTTTCGTTCTTTTAAATAATTTATTTTCCATTACATCTCAACCTCTCTTCTTTTGCTAAAGTATACTTGAATCAATGTAATCAAAGCTACAAATAAGAAGAACATTATCGCTTTTGACTGTCCGTATCCAAAATTTCTATAACCAAAAATTTCATTATATACATTCATAGCAAACATTTCAGTTGAATTATATGGTCCACCTTCGGTTAAAGAAAGGTTGACATCATATATCTTGAATGAATTTGATAAACTTAAAAATAGACTGATAGTAAATGATGGTGCTATCAATGGGAACATAATATTTTTCAATCTGCTGAAATAGCCTGCTCCATCAACTTTTGCTGCTTCCAATAATTCTCCTGGTATACTTTGTATTCCAGTTATGTAGATAATCATTATATAACCTGCCATTTGCCATGTACTTACAACCGCTATAGCTAGTAAAGCAAATTTTTCATCTAGTATCCAATTGAAGAAAATACCATGGAATCCAGTTGATTCACCTAATCCAACAAATACTTTCATAAAAATGAATTGCCATATAAATCCAAGAATAAGTCCACCAATAAGGTTTGGTACGAAGAACATTGTTCTAAGACCATTTCTTACCTTCAATTTTGTAGTAACCAATAATGCAAATGCCAATCCTAAAATATTGATTAACACTGCTGCGATTAAAGTATATTTCAAAGTCAATAAGATTGAATTAATATATCTTGTATCCGAAAACATATTTATGTAATTACCTAATCCTATAAATTTCTTAGGGTGTACAGGTATTCCATCCCATTGGAAGAATGAATAATAGATACCCATTAGAAATGGTATAATTACAACAGTAAAAAAAATGAATATGGTTGGAAATGTAAAAATAGCAAACCAAATCTTATTTCTATTCTTTTTTTTCATAGCTGCCTCCTTTTAGTCGTTTAAATACATATCATAATGGTTGAAAAAACTATATTATAATAGTTCTCTCAACCAAAATTTGTTTCATCTATTATTTGTATTTTTATTTTGTTGCGTTAGCCCATGCCTTGTCTAATTCTGCTAATAAGTCTGAACCATTCATGTTTTCATCAGCAAAGAATTTTTGAGCTACTGATAAGAAATCATTCTTAACTATTCCTGATGGCCAACTCTTGAATACCCATGGTAATGTCTTACCATCAGCTGTATATTCTGCAATTGCTTTTCCTAATGGATCTAATGATTCTGTTTTCATGTTTGTCATTGCTGGTATGAATCCAAATTCATCTATAATGTACTCTTGACCTCTTTCACTTGTGAATAACCAATTAAAGAAATCGGTTGCAGCTTTTATTTCCTCTTCAGAAGCACCTGCATTGATAGCCCATGCATTAGGTATACCAACACTGATTTTATCATTACCATTTACTGGCATTGGAAGTATACTCATATCAAAGTTCACATCATAATCTTTGAACATACCATAACACCAGTTACCTTGATGAATCATAGCTGTTTTTCCTGTAGCGAAATCACCAGTTTGAACATCATATTTGATTTCCAAAGGTTTTGTACCATCTTTTCTAATTACTTCCATGAATTTAGCCCATTCTTCAAATAATGGATCTCCACTCATAGTTTTAGTTTTATCGTTTAATCCTTCAACAAATGCTGCTGGATCGTCTTGTAATGCAAAAGGTATATTTAAAATATGACCTATCAAGAAATATGACTCACTTGATAAACTTATTGGTTGAACACCTGAATCTTTCAATTCATTTAATTTTGTTTCAAATGAAGCCAAGTCAGTTACTTCATCAGGATTAACCAAAGAACTATTATAAACAAAACCATATCCTTCTACTCCGTAAGGTACACCTATAAGTTTTTCACCATTCATAACAGCTGTTCCTGGAGCTATGTATTTCACAAAATCTTCATTTGAAAGATCATATAGATAATCGCTGATTACTTCAGCATCTTTACCAATAGCTGACATAATTGTTGGACCTTGTCCATTTACTAATTTAGCTTGTAATTGAGTGTGATATCCTCCACCTGGAGCTCCCCATACTTCTAATGTTACTCCATCTGTCATCTCACTATATTCTTTTGCTAATTTTTCTAACTGCTCTGTTATCTCAACTTTTGATTGAAATAATGTAATAGTCACATCATCTTTTTTTGATGTTGTGCTTTCTTTTTCTGATGATTTACACCCTACAACCATTGTGGATAATACTAATACCAATACTAATAGCAATCTAATTTTCTTCAATGTTTTTTCCTCCTTATAAAACGTTTTATTAATAACAACAAAATAATATCATGATTTTTTATTCATGTCAAATATTATTTTGTTTATTTTTTATATTAAAGTTTATAATATAGCATTATTTTTGTTATAATTATATGACTTTTAATAGTTTATCGGTGTCTATAATTATATTTTTATAAAACGTTTTATAAAGTCAGCAAAAAATTTTACCTACTGGAATTTCTCCATTTTATATTGGCTTTTATTTTATTAGGCTTAATATTTGTTTTTTCTTCATCAAGAACTTGAAATAATATACTAGCTGCATACATTCCCCATTCATATTTTGGAGTTGAAATTGTAGTTAGGTGTGGTTCAAGATAACTCGCTAATTCAATATCATCAAAACCTATTACGCTGACATCTTCTGGAATTTTTAGTCCTGATTCCTTAAAAGCTTTCATTACTCCTATAGCCATATTGTCATTTGCACATATAACTACCTCTGAGATATCGTTACTGATAATCATGAGCTTTCCTGCTTGATAACCGCTTTTTTCAGTAAAATCACCATGATAATAATTTTTGGGTATAAACTCTATATCACTTTTTTCAAGGGTATCCTTCAGTCCTTTAAAACGCTCAATATTATCTTGGGTATGCTCAACACCACCAACGAATGAATAGTTAGTGTATCCTTTTTTGATTAATCCATTAACCAAATCTTCCATGGCTAAATAATTATCTACAACTACAGAATAGATGTTTTCTTTCTCAAGTTCTCTATCCAAAAGAACAATTGGCAGTTCCTCACTTGCTGTGGATATTATTAATTCATCTGTTACATTTTTATCCAATACCAATGCACCATCAATAAAACCATTCCTCAGAAATTTTTCTATAGAATGATGAGCACATATAATTAAATCATATCCATTGTGTACAACACAATCATTGATTCCTTTTATGATTTCAAAGTAGAAATTTCTATCAAATTGACTAAAACAAAGAGCTACTGTTTTGGTTCTTTTCACTTTAAGATTTCTAGCCATTGTATTAGGATAATAGTTCATTTCTTTGGCTATCTCAATAATTCTTTTTCTAGTTTTCTCACTTACATTTGCTCTACCATTTAATGCATTGGATACAGATGATATGGATACATTTGCTTTCTTGGCAACATCTTTAATGCTTACCATATAACATCACCTTTCATATTGTTAGTATTTACTGTATTAGATTATTGTATCATACAAAATATATTCATGTCGACAAGAAAAATTAAGTTCATGATTTCAACTTAAAAAACTGTCTCAAAATCATTATTTTGAGACAGTCCCTATAATTGTTTATCTAATAAAACTTTCTGTTTCCATTTGTAAGGTATTAATACTTTCTGCTATTTGCTGCATAGCTTTTGTTTGCTCATCTGTTGTAATTGTACTTTTATGTACCCCTTCTATAATTTTTACCAAAGAGCCTTTCATTATAACCAGCACATTGGTAATATCTTTTAGGGAATCTGCGGAATTCATTGAAAGCTTACGAATTTCTTGAGCAACCACTGCAAATCCTCGTCCTAGTTCTCCTGCCCTTGCAGCCTCAATTGCTGCATTTAATCCTAATAAGTTGGTTTGACTACTAATTCCACTAATCAATCCTACCATTTTGTCCACATCTTGAATCTGACCTTCTGTATGCTGGGTGATACTCTCTACTTGTTTAGTCTGCTCTGAGATCTGTTCAGCTCCAGCTGTCACCTGTTGAATTGCTGCGGATATATCCTGTATTTCTTCTGCAACTTTTTCAACAAACCGTTCTCTTGCTTTATAATCCGCATGTCTTTGTATTTCTTCCTTTACAATGATAGCCGCCATATTCTGTAATGGTTTTACTCGGTCTGGGTCTCCCCCTATGCCAATACATGCAATTCTATTTCCGTCAATCTTAACAACACCATTATATCCTGGTTTTGCTCCTTGCATATTTTTTGCCATTTCAGGGGTAATTGCTACTTCATCAACCTCTCCTATCATGATGCGTCTGCCGCCTTCATGAATTGTACCTATTCGCTCTTCTTGAACAGATGATAAAATTTCTCCACCGTTTCCTATAACGTTTACTATGTTGCCTGTAACTTCATAAAGCATTTCAACAATCTTATCTGCTAATTCCTTTGTAACCCCATGTTCCCATGCCATAATGTCACTCCATTTCATGTTATTCTTTGTAGGCTAACAAATATTTTTCCTATTCATTGAGATGTCAACTTAATTTATTACATTATTTTACCTATTATATGTTTCAATTGTATCTAAATCTCTTTTTTAATTTATACCTTATAACTAAATAGACATGTATTGTTATAATTACCATTATTTTAGCATAATTTTACAATATTTTCAACTTTATCAAAAGATATAGTAAATAAGCACTAACACTATTTATATCCATATAAATTATTTTATTTTAACTTTGTTCCTACCACTTTTCTTGGCTTCATACATAGCTTCATCCGCTCTTTTTAGGATTTCTTTTAGCTGTATATCACTGTTTTTCATACTGGTTAATCCTATACTGACATTAATACTTATATTACCTTTGTCAGTATTTATATCCATATTGGAAATCTTAGTTCTAAGATCTTCAGCAGCTATAAAAGCTTCCATTTCATCTATATCCATTATTATGGCTGCAAATTCTTCTCCTCCAACTCGTCCAAATATGGCATTTTTACCTAATAAGCTAACACTTAGTCGTGCCATATTTTCCAATACAACGTCCCCTATATGATGTCCATAATTATCATTCACGCTTTTAAAATAATCAATATCTATCATCAGTAGATTAAACTTTCTGTTTTCTTTTTTAGCAAGACAAAATTCATGCTTAGCAAGCTCCATAAAATAGCTTCTATTGATTGACCCTGTCAAAGAGTCTGTTCTAGCTTGTATCTTCAATCTGTTTTCACGTAATTTATACATTATCCCTTCCATAATGATTATTATCAATAAGGATATAGCAGCAATACTAAATATAATCAACATGATTTTCAAAAAATCATTTATATCTTGGTCAATATCATTTTCAGGAATTAACTGTATTATTCCCCATCCATTCAGGTCAATCTCATGGTGATAAATAAAATATTTATTTTGTTTGTATGTAATCTTCTTATAGTCTCTACAATCTTTATCAAGTGTTTTAACACGTTCTATTAATTTATTCTTAAATACTATATCTTCTTCATTTTCTCCAACATATGAATATATGAATTCATAATCCTTATTTATTAGGAAGTTCATTCCTTTTTTCCCTACAATATAATTCTCCATTATAGTGAATATTTTATCTAATGTGATATCTATACCAACATAACCAATTATTTTATTATCTTGTTTCAATGCTTTAATTATAGATATGACCTTTATGGAAGTACCATATTCTATATAAGGATCTGTTAAAATAACCTCATCTGAACCAGCAACTTGTTCTCTCCACGGTCTTTTATAGATATCATAATTGCTACTGTCGGAATTTCCAATTGCATCTATATAAAAGTTGGCTTGTTCATTGGCAACCCAAATCGTATATATATCATCATGTGACTTTATTATATTTTTAAAGTTATTTATTACTTTTGGATATAAAATATTTGTTGTAATATCATTTCTGTCTTTGACTTCCAACAGATAATTATGAACGTCTTCATCTGCCTCAATAATATCTGATATTATTTTTTTGTTTTCAAATATATTGGTGATATCTTTATTAACAAGCTGGGATTTTAGACATATTTGTTTTGTTGTATCAGTGCGAAATTTCTTGGTGGTTTGCTGATAAACAAATATGGAAGATATACTGAACACAGTAAAAATTATTATAAAACTTCTAATAATAATTTTTAAATCTAAGTTAGACTTTAACTTATTACACATATAACCGCCCCTAACCTAGTCTTAATATACTATTATGATTAGGCATAATTCATTATAGTTAGTATCATTTTAGCATAATTTTACAATATTTTCAACTTTAATAAAAGATATATAATGGTAAATTATTACATAAATCAATATATTTTTCTAATTATTTCATATATTATATCCATTAAATTCTAAATTAATAAATTAAGTTTTTGTATAATTTCTGTTGACATATCTATATATTTGAATATAATAATATATAGATATAATTAAAAGAAGGAGAAATAAATAATGAAAAAAGAAACTGGAAAAGGTCATCAGAGATGGAGTTATATAATTATCATAAGTTTTTTCATATTAGGAATAATTGATATGAGATTCGGCATTCTAGGAATTGTTTGTATGGGTGCCCCTATATATCATGCTATAAGAGGTAGAGGTAAGATTCATTGTTCAAAATACTGTCCAAGAGGTTCTTTTCTAGGAAAATTCCTTAGAAGGATATCTCTAGGTCATACCCTTCCAAAATGGTTAAGAACCAACAAAGCAAAGAATATCATTTTGTCCATAATGCTTTCTGTTTTTAGTATTGTTTTAACTTATGCTATTGTTAATCACGGGTTCCATTTTTTGGTAATAGCTAAAGTGTTTTATAGATTCATGTTGATGTCATTCATAGTAGGTATCGTTATTGGTATTGTCTTCAAGCCAAGAAGCTGGTGCCAGATATGCCCTATGGGTCATGGTTGTACTTTAATTAAAAACAGTCAAGATGCTAAGTCTAAAAACAATACTGTTAAAATACCTGATATGCAAAATTAATTAATACATTTAGCTAAAGTTTTTAATAATACATTTATATATACAATCCTACAGTATTATATAACTCCTAATAAAAACAAGGTAAATATATCGGTATAACTATGTTATTGATGATTAGTTATATTTGATATATTTACCTATTTTATTTTTAGTTATTATTTTCACCTGTATTTAACAATTTTTATACTATATCTAATTCTAATTGTTTTTCAGAAAAATTATTATTTATGGATTCGTTTACTTCAATATCAAGTTCTAACTGAACAGGACAATGGTCTGAGCCTAATACGTCTGATAGGATATCTGCCCCCTCCAACTTTCCTTCTAATTTATTGGAGACAGTGAAGTAGTCTAAGCGCCATCCAGCATTATTCTGTCTAGCGTTGAACATATATGACCACCAGCTGTAAGCCCCTTCTTTCTCAGGATAGAAGTACCTATATGAATCTATAAAGCCAGATTCTAGTAGATTAGTCAATTTAGTTCTCTCTTCAATGGTAAATCCTGCATTCTTTTGATTAGGTTTTGGATTCTTTAGATCGATTTCTTTATGGGCTACATTCAAGTCACCACAGATGACAACAGGTTTGATTTTATCTAGTTCATTAACATAGTCTCTAAAATCATCTTCCCATTGCATTCTATAATCAAGTCTAAGCAGTCCTCTTTTAGAATTAGGTGTGTAGACATTAACTAAGAAAAAGTTATCGTATTCGGCAGTTATAACTCGTCCTTCTTGATCATGTTCTTCAATACCTATTCCATTTTTGACAGATATAGCTTCCATCTTAGAGAATATAGCTGTGCCGGAGTAGCCTTTTTTTTCTGCATAATTAAAATATTGATAATATCCGTCAAGATCCAGTTCAATTTGTCCTTCAGATATTTTGGTTTCTTGTAAACACATAATATCTGCATCTACTTCATTAAAAAAATCTAAGAAGCCTTTTTTAATACAAGCTCTTATACCGTTAACATTCCAAGATATTAGTTTCATCATGTCCTCCTTTGCCCATTATGCTACAGTATGTATATTAATTGTAGTCAACTATTTTTAGTATATTATATACTAACTTGAATAGTTAGGCAAAGTTAAATATTTTTAGTTTGACCATTATTTAGTATTAATTAGCAAGTAAGTCAGAAAAAGAGTTTTGTTCGGACTTGGTTATTGCAAAATAGTATATGTATATGTTACGCCAGCTACTTGCTCGTCCTGAGCAAAAAGCTGGGTTCGGCGTCCTGCCTCACTACTTCACATATACATATACTATTTTGCTTGGAATACCCATTAATGTAATTACAAAACACTTTTTCTTCGTTATTTAAATTTGTTGGCTATCTTAGATATTAAAAATAATAAGTAATTGCTTATTTAATCTCAGTATGAATTTGATATTCTATAATCCGTGAATTTCTTTTAAATATTTTCTGCTTATTGCTAAACTTTCAAAGGGTTCTATTTCTCCTTTGTCTCTTTCGACTGCTGCGTATTTTACTCTTGCTTGGTTACATGCTTTGATGACGTCTTGCCAATCAATGTTTCCTGATCCTATTTCTGCGAAGTATGGTTCGTAATTTTTGATACCGTAGTCTTTTAGATGTATTATATCGATCTTATCTGCTAGTTTAGTGATGTATGATGCTGGGTTGGCACCACCTGCTTGAACCCAGTAAGTATCTAATAATAGTTGAACATGGTTGTTGAATCCTTCTGCTAGGATTTCTAAGCCTGTTTTACCGTTGTATTTTTCGAATTCAAAGCTGTGGTTATGGTATACGAAGGTTAAGCCTTGTTGTGATACTATGTCTCCTATATTATTAGCCCATTCTGCGAAACTTTTGTAGCCTTTTTCATCACGTGAAAATTGTTTTGGCATTGAACCTATTCCGATGTAATCACAACCCCATAATTTGTGATATTTTAATAAAGCATCTAATTCGTTGTCTAATTGGTCAAAGCTCATGTGGGTGACACACATGATTAGTTCATATTTTTCTAATAATCCTTTTACATATTCAGCTTTTTCATCGTCTATGTATCCTGCTCCAGATAGTTGAATATAGTCATAACCCATTTCTTTAACTTTCTTGAAGGTCATATCCAAATCTTCTTTTGTTCCTAAATAATCATGTACTGTAAAAAGTTGCGCTGCTATTTTCATAAATTATACCTTCCTTACATTATTATATTTTAAAAAGTTCCATCAACATCAAGAGTGACACTTTTAGTTTCTTTTACTATTGTTGAATTCTTAATCTTTTCTTGTAATTTACTGTAATAGAGATCTTCATCAATAGGTAGGTTTACCCAATCGTCCGTCCATGCAGACAAGTGCATAGCGTTAGATATTGTAAGTCCTCTGATTCCTTCAACTGCGGGTGCTATCAATTCTTTACCATTTAATATTGCATCAACAAAGTTAGTTAGGATTGCTACATGCTGTTGTAGTGGATTAGGTTTTACATTGATTTCACACTTCCAACACTCTGGATTACCGAATCCACCAGTAAATGTTGCGTTGAATTCTCTTTCTGATACCCTTAATCTCCAGAATGTTATTTTACCGTCTTCTACAACTATTTTACCTTGATCACCACTTATTTCTAAACGGTTAGTACCTGGTGCGTCACTTGTAGATGTAACAAATACTCCAGTTGCTCCATTAGCATATTCAGCGTATGCTGTTACATCATCTTCAACTTCAATATCATGCATCTTACCGAAATGACAAAATGCTCTAATTCTTGTAGGCATACCGCAAATCCATTGCCATATATCAAGTTGGTGAGGGTCTTGGTTTAGGAGTACTCCTCCCCCTTCACCAGCCCAAGTAGCTCTCCATCCACCTGAATTATAATAGCTTTGTGGTCTGTACCAGTCAGTAATTATCCAGTTGACTCTTCTAATTTCACCTAATTCACCAGCATCAATAAGTTCTTTAACCTTACTATAATAAGGGTCAGTTCTTTGATTGTACATAATGGCGAATACTCTATCTGTATTGTTACCTACTTCATTCATCTCACGTACAGCTTTTGTATATACCCCTGCTGGTTTTTCTATCACGACATGCTTATTAGCTTTTAATGCATCAATTGCAATAGATGGATGGTCATAATGAGGTGTTGCGACAATAACTGCATCTATATTGCTATCTTCTAACATATCATGATGATTGTCATAACACATAATGTCAGAATATAATTCTTTACTTTTCTTTAGTTTTTCTTCATTTATATCACAGACTGCAACTAATTTACCGTTTTTGACTTTGCCTTCGTATAAAGACTTAGCATGATTAGAACCCATATTTCCAAAACCTATAACACCAATACGTACTTGTTCCATTTTGTCATCCTCCTATTTTATAATTTCTTTAATAATTCTTTTAATGCATCTACTGCAACAGCAAATTTTACAGGACCGCTATCTTCTAATTCTTCATTAACCTGACCGTTTTCAAGTTCTGCAAACCCTTTAAAATTACCTAAGTGTGGCTCTAAGGACAAGAATCCTTCATAACCAGCTTCTTTAGCTTCTCTTAGAATTTCTTCTAATTGTCCGTCTCCATAACCTGCTGGCACTACTTTGTGATTTTTATAGAGTGCATCTTTTATATGGAAATAAATGACTTCATCCTTTAATAGGTCAAATCCATCAGGATAATTCTCTACATCACATTGTACGAAGTTAGCGAAATCATATATCAATTTGAACTGAGGACACTTAAGAGCTTTAACTAATTCATAACATCTACGCGGTATATCTCCATAAATATCTTTCTCATTTTCATGAAGCAAAATCACATCATAATCCTTAGCTGCTTCTAAAAATCCTTTCCAGCGTCTTATAGTCTCATCTTTATAATCATCAGGGTCTTCCCCTTCTGGTATGAAGAAACTGAACATCCTAATATATTTTGTATCAAGAATTTTAGATAATTCCAGAACGTGTTTGAATTTATCCAAATGAGGTTCAAAAGGATCTGTAATCCCTATTTTACCTATGGGTGATCCTATAGCAGAAACCTTTATTCCACTTTTATCCAACTCTTTTTTTATCTCTCCTGCTTCCTCCAGTGTCAAATCAGCAACATTTTTATCATTAACACCACGCATTTCCATATATTCTATTCCATGCTTTTGTAAAACATCAAGCTGTGTAGTCAAATCCATAGATGCCTCATCAGAAAAAGCTGATAAAATAAATTTACTCATTATAAGTTCCTCCTTTATAGTCCATACTATAGTTCAATATATAGTTACATTGCATATATTGTTTTAATATTTCATTTTATAATAATCATTCTGTTCACTGGATATATAGATACCTTGAACTATCTCCAATGCTTTCAGTCCAATATCTATATCTATTTCAACTGGCTTATCTTCAATTAGTTTTTTATAAACTTTATCAATGAATATCTTATGTCCGTTACCCCAATAACTCTTGTACCCATGGATTTTATCGTCAGATACTACTTTTTGTATGTTTTCATCATCTTGTAACCATAATGCACCATCTCTTAATAACAGCTTACCTTTTTCACATACAATCTCCATCTCAACAGGTGAATTATCCACATAGTTATTGCTTCCATAGAAAAGACCTATTGCACCATTTTCAAATTTTATGGTTGCTTCTGCGGTATCTTCCACTTCTATGACGTCACCAAGTAACCTTGTATCCACATGTCCTTTTATTTTATCTATCCTCCCGCCAAACCATCTCATCAAATCAAGAGTGTGAATGGCTTGATTTATCAATAAACCTCCTCCTTCTGTTTTCCATTTTCCTCTCCATACATCCTGGTTATAATATTCCTCGTCCCTTTTCCATGTGATGAATGCTCTCATACCAATGACTGAACCTAATCTCTTGGATTCTATAATTGATCTTGCTTCTACCAATGATGGATTATATCTATTCTGGAAAACTACAGCTATCTGTTTGTTCATCTTCAATGACAGTTGTTTCAAATCTTGAACATCCTCCACGTTGATAGCAGCAGGTTTCTCTAAAACAACATGCTTAGAAGCCAGTAAAACTTTTTTAGCCATCTCATAATGGAGATAATGAGGTGTCAGTATGTGAACAACATCAATACTATCATCATAAAGAATATCATCAATGTTAGTACTATAATAACAATTGTACTGACTAGCCAGCTTTTTCACTTTTTCTTCTTCAATATCAACTAGATATAATAACTTTGCTTCATCATTTTCAATAATAGCTTTTATATGATTTTCAAATATGGTACCACAACCTACAATGGCAACTCCTAGCTTATCCTCTTCCATATTTTTCTTCCCTTCAAAGGTATTTGATTCTTATAATATAGGGTTATTGTATTATAATCATAGTATAAAAATCTATGAAGTTTTTGCTTTATATATTGCATATATTGCTATATAATAAAACTATAGTATAGTCATACTATAATGACTTTCATCTGGATACCATTAATTAACATTAAATCTAAGGAGGTTTTATTGTGGATGATTACGCTCAGTACAAACAAGAAAGGGATTTCAGCTATTTTCACTCAATCTCTCCAGGAAACTTCACCATTCCTATTCATAATCATAATGTCAATGAAATTTTCCTATGTATCAGTGATAATATTAATTATTATGTAGATGGAAAAACATATGAAATGAATAAGTATGATATCATAATTACTAATAACAAAGAATTTCATAGACCTGTCTTAAGGATTAAAGATACTTACGAGCGAAAAATAATCCAGTTCAGAAAAGAATATCTATCTTTTTTTGACATACCTGAAAATAATCCCATAGAAATCTATGAATCAAGGATGTCAGGTAATAATAATGTCATAAAATCTTCTGATACACTTGAAAACAACTTAATCTATTATTTTATGGAAATAGACAAATACTGCGATAAGCCTTCTGGTGATATAATGACTAGAACATTGCTTTTACAGCTTATTATCAAATTGAATACTATTATATTTGAATCAAAAAAAGATAAGAATACTATAAAGTCCGACCCCAAAATATTGGCTACCCTAGAATATATTAATGACCATCTAGATACTGTCATCAATCTGGATTTGTTATCCAACAAGTTTTTTATCAATAAATATTATCTATGCCATTTGTTCAAAAAACATATGGGAATTACAATAATTGATTACATCAATCTGAAAAGAATAGAAAGAGCGAAACACCTTCTATTAGAAGGTGTCCCAGTTACAGATGCTTGTTATTTAGTTGGTTTCAATGATTATTCCAATTTCTATAAGAAATTCAAGAAGATAGTTGGTCTATCTCCGAAAAAATATGTTAAGGATTTTACTTATATCTCAAAAACCACATAGTATATTTATTTACTGGCATTAATAAATCTGATTCCCAATGCCAGATATATGATTCCCATCAATAACAATACTAATACAGGTGTGACTATGGATTCTATACCATGCCCATACATTATCATATCTTTTATGCCTTCCAAAGCCCATTTTTGCGGTGTAAGATTAGCTATGAACAACAATGTTTTTGATTGTATTATTTCTAATGGCCACATACAGCCACCTAGCATTGAGGTACTAACAGTAATTACTGGCACTATAGATGATAATTGCTGCTGCGTCTTGAAGAATGAAGATATAAACAGTCCAAGGCATGTAATCGTAAATATAAAAGCCCCTAATAGTAAAAGTACTCCAATATCGCTTTTTCCCCAATCTATATGAAACAGGTATTTACCTCCATACACCATAACCAATATATTCATAAAACCAGCCATAAATGTAGCAATAACATTTCCTGACAATATAGAAATATTTTTTATTGGAGATACCAGCTGTCGCTGCCATACATAATGCTTTTTCTCATCAACTATATTACCTATACCGAAGAATACCAAGAACATTGAAAAGAACAATGCAAAACCTGCTAAAGCCTGCTTGAGATTATCATAACCATACAAATCAGTATCAATAAATTCTGAACTGGTTTTATAAAATGTCTTTTTATCTCTTAACTCTCCAATTTCTTTCATTATATCTTTTTGAATCATATTCTTTTCTACAGCTATTCCTGTCTTATCAAGATAATTGTAGGTTATATCTGCAAGTTTCATATCATTTCGGAATACACTTGATATCCCTGAAAGTAAGCTTTTTAACATCATTGTATCTCTGGTCTCATTTATACTCATTAATGATAGTTTTATACCCTCGGTACCTTGTTCTACAACAATAGCACCAATCCCTTTTGACCTTTCTACGCTTTCTATTGCTTCATCATAACCCACTTCTTTTAATTTTATAGCTTTACTCTCTTGTAGTTTAGTTATCAACAGTTCACTTACATTGTTCTCTGCTTTATCCACAATATACACCGTTGGCTTAACACTTTTTGAGGAAAAAGATCCACCAAAGATATAAGTGAATATAAGCATCATAGCAACAAAACTAAGAAGAAGAGGTAATTGATTCTTATATCCTAAAATTTTGACTTTCAGTACTGCAAACATTTATATAGCCTCCCTTCGTAACTTGACCATAATAGCAGAGACCATAATAAACCCTACTCCAGTACCTATTAATATCCCATAATAATTCCACATATCAGCCAAGCTGTTGTTTCTCATGATGCCAGTATATATTTTTATGGCAACCCCGCTGGTAGAAAAATATGATAACTTGTTCATAAAACTTGGTAAAGTCTCTATTGGTACGAAACTACCACCTATCAATGCCATGAACTGTATTATTCCAAGTTCAAATACATTAGCGAATTTATAATTCCCAACTATCAATGTTATAACAGATATGAATATTCCCAGACCACCGATAGCCAGACTGCTGCTTAGTATACTTAATAATACAAGCCCTATATCTCCCCAGTTTATTTTCAGCACGATACTGGAATAGAGAATCATGACAACTGACTGTAATATAGCAACTATACATATCATAAAGAAATTACTTATCATTATCTTACTAAGTGGTACTCCAGCAACTCTATTTCTTTGATAAGTTATATTCTCTTTTTCTTCCAATAACAATCTACCACCATTGCTGGCACTATAAAGAATGAACATAGCCATCATAGCTACAGCATAATACTGGAAGCTAGACAAATTTTTCTTTCCTTCCACATCTATATCTTTAATATCAAGGTTCTTCTGAACATTTTCAGTTAACTCTTCCATCAAATAAGGAATTCCTTCGAATGCCGACTCCAAATCACTGTATTCCTGAACCTTATTGATAAATACTTCTTTATCAAGAGAATAATTATTCATTGTTCCCATAAAACCATCAATGACAGCTTCTACAATACTTCCTTTTATGCTATTATCCGTATGCTTCAAAATTTCTACATCCACTATATTTCTTACAGGTAAAGCATAGTTCATGTAAGTATTATAAATATAGTTTTCTGGTAGAATAACAACAGCAGTCACTTCCTTGGATTCTAACATTTCTCTTGCTTTCTCTTCATCCTGTACAGTATAAGTCATTACTTCTTGTATGTTGTCTGAATCAAGAAACTCAAAAAATATATTTTCTATGTTATAGTCTTTTACGATTGATAATAGACTCTCTCTACTTTTTTCATCCAAATCTTTTGTAAAAAAACTTTTATTCACAGTTTCTTCAAATCTTGCCATATCCTCTAAGGCATCATAATTCTTAACAATGGCTACATTAATGTTGCCTATAGAAGTTCCCCCATCCCCAAACATATTGTTAAGAGAGAAACCTAATATAGTCATAAGTACAATAGGCATTAAAAGGATAATAGCTAATAATTTTTTATCGTAAATGATCTTTTTTACATCTTTGACTATGATATGTCTCAGTTTCAATTAGCCCCACCCTTTCTAATCTCTAAGTGCCTTACCTGTCAAGTGTAAAAATACAGTCTCTAAGTTAGGTTCATTAATATCAATAGAACGGATACCGATTTCTGTATTATTCAACACTTCAATAATTCTTTTAAATGTTGCTTTACCATTACTGACAGTAACGATAACTGTATTTTCTTCACTGCTGACATCTGTTACTTCTTCAATATTACCTATATCCTTCAATAATGCATCATTGACTTTATCAACTTTTATAAGAATTCTTTTTTTATCATCAATTAGATTGACTAAGTCTTTCTTAGTACCATTAGCAATTATTTTACCATTATCCATGATGCATACTTTGTTACAGATATACTCTACTTCTTCCATGTAATGACTTGTATATATTACTGTCATTCCCTCTTTATTAAGCTCGAGAACAGTATCAAGAATATGTTTTCTTGATTGTGGGTCTATACCTACAGTTGGTTCATCCATTATGATTAATTCAGGTTCATGTAAAAGAGCTGCTCCAATGTTAAGTCTTCTCTGCATTCCACCAGAATATTGACTTACTTTATCTTTCAATCTATCTGTTATACCAATGATTCCAGAGACTTTCTTGATCTGTTTTTTCAGTTTATTGCCTTTCAATCCATAAGCTCTTCCCCAGAACTCAAGATTCTCCCTACCTGTTAGGTTTGGATAAAGAGCTATTTCTTGAGGCACATAACCTAGACTTCCTTGAATGGCTTGTGGACTTTTTACTATATCTTTACCTTTGTATGTTATGACACCATCATCAGGCTTTATCAATGTTGAAAGCATGGAGATAGTTGTTGATTTTCCTGCTCCATTAGGTCCAAGCAACCCTAATATTTCACCTTTTTCTATACTAAATGAAATATCATCCACCGCTTTTATGTCCTTAAAATATTTTTTCATATGTGATACATTAAGTAATTGCATATTAATATGCCTCCATTCCTATGATTCTATATCATTATACATTTCATAACACTTTGATTTACAGACCTATGATATTATCTATATTCTTCAATTCATCCAACTCAATAATATCTTCTTCGTTGAGCTTAGGAATATTAATCTCCTGTTCCTTTCCTATATCCCAGTTAGTTTTATCAATAGAAACTTGAATTGACATTGGTTCTCCTTTTTCCTGATCAGCCATACTCATTTGTATTGTCATTTTTTCTCTTATAAGATATCCGTCAAAATCAATATAAGCCTTGGCTTCAAAATTATCAAAAACCACTATTTCAAACATCTCATCAATTTTTTTTATAATATCTTCTTTATCAATATTATCTTGGTTATCTCTATCATCAGATATAAAAATAAAATTTTCAATGATTTTACCTTCTTTTAAACTTTTATATATCTCCTCACTCAATTCTTTTAATTGTTCAGCACTAATCTTTATTGATACTTCTTTTGCTTTTACCTGACCATCTTTTGTATCAATAATTGTATTTTCACCTTTCAGTACATTTTCTTCTCCCAATAGTTCTAACCATTTATCTGATACATTAGCAAATATCTTATCATAGTTGTTAGTAGTGAAATTCTTTTCATCCAGCTTAGCATATTTCTTGAGTACTGGAATTTGTATATACTGCTTATCTCCATCCTTATAAAAATAAGAATCCATACCTAATCCACCAAAATTCATATAAATATCTGTTGCAATCTTATCTTGTGTCATATCATACTGATTAGTTATATTAAACATCATTTCCTTATAATGATTCAGTTGTGTAACTTTTTCTAAAGATAAACCTTCTGTATTATAATCTACATTTATCTTTATTTCCATAGATTCTTTCCCCATCTTCTCCGAATCCGTTTTTACTACCGCATTATTATAATCTACAAGTGCTTTAGTTGAACAGGCAGTCAACATTGCTACTACAATAACCGTCATCATTATTACACTAATCATCTTTTTCATTTTATACACCTCATTTAGCTATTTAGTTAATTACTATACAACTAATATACACCATTACCAATAATATTCCATGTATCTATTGTCACATTATACCCATGACTTTTTGCACATTTATAATATGACTATAGCTTATTCTTAATAGCAAAGATAGCCAACTGAGTACGGTCCCTGAGATCAAGTTTTCCCAATATACTAGTTATATGATTTTTGACAGTCCCTTGACTCAAGAATAACTCTTCGGATATTTCTTTATTATTCTTCCCTTTCGCCAATAGACTACAGATATCTTTTTCTCTCGATGTTAAAGTATTTACCTCCTGTACCCTTTCATATTCCTGTTCATTGTTACTTATCTCCTTGAACCTATCCATTACTTTAGTTGCAACAGATGGATTTATCAATGTTCCTCCATTATATACACATCTAATTGCCTCAGATATCTCTTTTGGCATTGCATCTTTCAACAAATATCCTGATGCCCCATATTTCAGAGAATCAAATATATACTCATCATCATTAAAAGTTGTCAAAACAATAATCTTAATACTCCCTTTAAAATCTTTTATGGCTCTTGTAGCCTCCACACCATTCATAACAGGCATTCTAATATCCATCAATACCACATCAATATTATCTACCTTACATCTACTTACAGCTTCCTCTCCGTTTTTTACTCCCCCTACTACTTCAATATCTTCCTCTTTCCCCAAAATCATAGTCAACCCCTGTAACAAAATATCCTGATCATCCACCAACAATACTCTTATCATCATCCACATCCCTTTCAAATTTAATCAACTAAATATCACCCAAAATACCCTAAACACTAACCCAATACGTACACTGCATTGTGATAAATAGTAAGTTTTACGAAGACCGTTCCTTCAGGAGTAAGGCAAGTAAAACTTACTATTTATCACTACGCTTAATCCCGTTAGTCCCCTTAATTAAAACCTACCCTCTATTAATTTCCCCCATAACTTCAAATCCACATTCATTACTATACTCAATAAATCCACCTAATAACCCCACTCTTTCTCTCATCCCCTTTAATCCATATCCCTCACAAACATCATCACATCCAACACCATTATCAACTATAGAAAATCTAATAACATCTTTCTCATATTTAATAACAATCTTAATTTCATCAGCTTTACCATGCCTTACAGCATTGGTCATTGATTCCTGTATAACCCGATACAATGTTATATAAACATCTGGGGATAAAGCAATTTTCTCTCCTTTAATTTCAAAACTGATCTTAACACCTGTCTTACTGGAAAACTCATCAATAAGTTCCTTGATAGCACCTATATCAGTATACATTCTACTTTCATCTTTAAAAGTTTCTACAATCTCTCTAACTTTCTTCAAGCTTTCCCTTGCAGTTATCTTAGATTCTTCCATAAGAATTTTTGCCTCATCCATATCTTTATCCATCATTGAACTTGTCATTTCCAGTTGCATAATAAGCCCTGTCATATTATGTCCAAGTGTATCGTGCAAATCTCTGGCTATCCTATTTCTTTCTTGGGTAGTTGTCAGTTCCTTAATCTGCTGAGCATAGTCTTTTAATTTATAATGGGCATTCAATAATTCCTTATATATATTATCAATCTTACTTTTTTCTTCTTGATGATACTTAGCGAACCCCAATATAATAATTACCAAAGAATTAATGAGAACGAAAAGAAACATCTGAGATATATTAGAAATACTATTGTTAAAAGATATTAGATTAAGAAATTTGTACAACGATACTATAAATGCCAAGGAATTAATTATCAAACTGCTTTTGAAACTAAGCAATGAGGTCGATTCGATTATTATTAATAAATAAACAGCATGTATAAAATAATTGATTGCAAACTTTGAGTTGATTTCTATAAACAGCAACAACATTATCTTCAAACATAGTATGACCAGTATTATTTTTGAATGTTCTTTAAAGATATTCTTAGCGATAGACAATATGACATAAGCTACGAATAATGTCAGCAATAATATATACCTATTATCCTTAGCTCCTTCATATATAAACGCAAAATAAAATATTATCACAGCAAGTAAATCTATCAAATAGTATCCTATTTTTCTAATCATTATCATATTAGCACCTTACCTTAATAGAAAGTTATATTTCTTTTCTCAGAACAAATGGACTTAATCGCGTCTTGAGAAACAAGTTGTTTCCGAGGCTATGCCTCATCTGTTCTACAAGATAAATTATAATCTAGATATCTTATTATTTCAATGTAACTTCACTTGCTAACTTAATTTTTTATTTGATACATACTATAAATGGAGTATAATTGTTATAACATAGTTTATTGGATAATTTAATAAAACTATCATAAAAAGGAGGTTATAATGAAAAAATTTGTATTATTCACCATGACATTCATACTCATGATGACTTGTTATACAACTAGTTCTGCCGCTGATAAAAAAGAAACCAAAGTTCTCTTTAATGGTCTTCCTCTCAATTATTATAGTATAGATGGTGATATCTATATAAAAGCAACTGATTTAAATGATTTTGGGTTCTTTCAGTTGTATTCTGATGATGTACTTACTTTTGCACAAAATATACACAAGATGATTTATCCTCTGTCTGAAGAAAATTATTATAAGGGTAGTTTAGATACTCAATGGACAAAATCCAAGGTTATTATTAATAACATTCCTATAGAAACCAAATTGATAGAGAATGAGAATTATATATCAATAGAAAATGCAAAAAAATTCTCTTCTATGACAAATAATAATCCCATTATCTACCCTAAACATAATACAATAAATCTTTCACATAAAAATAATATATTCTATCATAAAGATAAAGAAATAGGATACATCTCTGAAGAAGGTATACCATTCTTATCTTTTACATATATCAAAAACATCATTGGTCTAAATGGTGAAAGAAAACAATATGGTTCCTCTTGGATAGAATATGCCAAAGATGAACATTACAGTCTTAGTATTACAAAACTAAATAAATTTAAGAATTCCATATTAAAGGTATATTGGGATAACTCCCTAGTTTATCTTACAGTTATAAAATCTCCTTTAGACTTTGATGGTTCAGATTTTTATATGCCTCTAACTGATATAGAAAAATACCTGAATCTTGATTTGATTGTAGAAACAGATACTCCTATTACTAGAACCTATGAAATGAAGGATATGGATAGAATTCTAGGTGCAAAAGATGATTGGGTTTATTATAGAACAGCTTCTAATGGGCTAGCAGCTATGAATCTGTCTACTGGAGTTAACAGAATAATAGATGAGGAATCTTGTGAAAATTATCTTAATACAATGGATGGCTATATATATTATAAAAAATGGGGAAGTGGTGTTCATAGAATTAGAGTCAGTGGAGATGAATCTGAAAAACTTACTTCTTCCGATGTCATTCGTATTTCTGTCAATAAAGATGGAATCTTTTATTTGCAATCTGAAAGTGGAGAAGTTGGAGATTTCTTTAGAGTTAACTTAGACGGCACTAACCTGACTAGACTTATTGATGATCCAGATAGAGGTATGCATTTTACATATTGTCTTGAAGGTAATCATATTACATATGCAAAAAGAGATGGTATTTATCAAGTGGATATAGATGGTTCTAATAAAAAAATGATAAAAGATACTAAAGATGGTTTCAGAGAGATACCTGACCTATCTAATCAAGCATGGCACTATTTCGATCAATTCAAACCTACCCAAGATGTGGTAACCACTACAGAAACTAAAGATGGAAATGTACTATGTGGTATAATGCGAATTAACTATAATACAAAAGAAATCAAACATTATGTTGATATTGTAAAAGATTCCGATGATTATGTTCATACAGTAATTACTGATAAAAACATTTTTTATACTTTAGAAAACACTCCTAATATTCTGTATCGAGTTGACTTGTAAAATACATATAATCAAAGAACAAGTTAACACAGTGTATCTTTACTGTGCTAACTTGTTTGGGATGATTATCTTACTTAACAATCATAATTATGTACTATGATTATTAATTATTACTGAACATAGATTATATATTTAATTTTACCCTTAACCTATTATCTATTCACTCATATCATTTTCTACAACAACATTCAATGTAGTAGAAGTAATAACATTACCTGATTCATCAGTAATCTTTACTTGTACCTCATGATTACCGTTGTCTACTGTAGTAGTATCCCATTCAATAACTTCAGGTATTTCAGTGAATTCCATTACTTTATTTTCATCAACATATAATTCAATAAGCTTTATAGATTTGTTCTCATCAACATAAGTATCTATAGTCATAATATCACTAATGATATCTCCATCAGCAATAACCTCTATTGGTTCTACAGTTTCTGTTGAATCTTCAACTGAATCTATATCTTCATCTTGAGTAGAAACAACAGGATAAGTTGCTGTCAATGTATAATCTGCTCCGAAAAAGCTGAATGCCGAAACTACAATTGAATATGTTCCTGTTTCAGTGGCATCATATGATATACTGGATTTGTTAGTAGCTAGTAGGCTGCCACTTGGGTCATATAGTTTCATTTTTAATGATGATGAACTACCTGATAATTGTAGATCTATTGTACCATTTGCAGTTACATCAATATCAATTTGTGGACTATTGAATATACTTGCACTACCAGTAAAGGTTTCAGTTTTATATTCCACAGTTGGAGCATTGTCTACAGCAACAGTAATCTCATTAGATAAACCTTCATTATCTGATGTATCTATTGCTTTTACTTTTAATGTATGAGATGCATTACTTACTGTAGTTGTATCCCATTCAAAACTATAAGGTGATGTAGCATCTTCACCTATTTTATTATTGTCAACATAGAACTCTACCTTATTAACTGCTATATTATCCTGGGCATCAGCGTTAATATTTATTGTTCCGTTAACATCATCACCATTAGTTGGTGAAGTTATATTACAAGTTGGAGCTTCATCGTCAATAACATTATTGACTGTAACTGTTATTTCACTAGATGTTGCTTCATTATTCGATGTGTCTATCGCTTTTACTTTAAGATTATAATTACCGTTATTTACAGTATTTGTATTCCAATTGAAATTATAAGGTGCTGCAGTTACTTCACCTATTTTATTATTATCAACATAGAATTCTACCTTGCTGACTGCTACATTATCCTCAGCATTGGCTTCAATAGCTAACATAGCATTAACTGTATCACCATTACTTGGAGAAGTGATGTTACATGTTGGTGCTACATCATCAACTATTGCAGTACCAAAATCAGCAGACGCAAATAATGCAAAAGATTGAGGTCCTTGTGGTACATTGTAGCCTTTTACTTCAACTGAATAATTACCTGTTTCTGGTGAATCAATATATATATTTTCAACATTATTCAATCTATCATAATCACTATTAAATGGTTGAGTAAAATCATTACCATAATATACTGTACCTGAAGGAGAAGTAACTTTTATATCTAGGTCATTAACTAATGCTTTAGATGCAGCTGTTGAACCAGGATAATCTGACCATACTAGAGATATAGTTAATGGAGTACTAGTTGATTCTATAGTGTAAGTAAAGTTTTGTGTAGCACCTGTTGCTAGACTATAAGCTTGATCAGAATATTCATATTCCTTGTTCTTCAATGAATCTGCTAAGTTAACACGTCCCCATCCTTGATCTTTACTTGGGAAACCAAAACCTAAATCAGTACCACCATTGATGATTGCAGCTTTCATTAATGCTGCACTTGGTGTATGATTCCAAACATCCTGCATGTATCCACGTGCTGCTGCTACTGCTCCAGCAGTTAATGGAGTAGACATTGAAGTACCACCCATGTAAGCATAGTAATTATTGTAGTCTGCCCAGAAATTACTTGAAGGCGCTACAGATGATTTAGCAGAAAGAATCCATGTACCTGGAGCTACTATATCAGGTTTTACTCTTCCATCATCACAATTACCACGACTAGAGAATGGAGCAATCTCATTTGGATTATCCCCTATATTTCCCCACTTGGTATTAGGCATATTAGGACGATTGTTTTCAGTTGCACCTACAGTAATACAGTTTTTAGCTGTTCCAGGAGAACCAATTGAATTATAAACTGTTCCACTGTATCCATCGCCTTCATTTCCAGCAGCGAAAAGGATAATCATATTTTTATTATTCCATACATATTCATCAACATCTTGTGAACTTCCAGTATATTGTCCGCCTACTGCAGCTCCCCAAGAATTTGTATGAATATGAGCACCAGCATTTGCTGCTTGTTGGAATAAGTCATTCAAGTCATTTGGAAGACCGCCTAGTCCTCCACCAGAATCTAATACTGATTGAAATACTAGATGAGCTTGTGGAGCAATACCTTTGATTTGACCATTGGATCTAGTACCATCACCTAGAACTGAACCGGCAACATGAGTACCATGACCATGTATGTCATCAGCTGTAGCTCTTCCCAATGGGAATATACTATCAATTCGACCTTGGAAATCTGAATGCATGCCACTATCGTTAACACCAGTATCAATACCAGTATCACAGACTGCAACAACTTGTCCAGATCCATTGTAACCTAGATTATTTACACTATTTACACCCATGAAATCTCTAGCTTTATCATTGAATAATTCGAATTCAACAACTGGCTCTATGTATTTAACTGAATCAAGGCTTGCAAATCTCTCAACATCACTTGGATTCAATTTAACTATTACTTCATTTTCAGTAGAATCTATTTTAGTACCGCCAAATTCTTCTATGTAAGCATCTAAAATAGAGGAATCGTCAACTGTAAATATTTTAACAGTTATATCTTTTTCATTTAAATCCTCTAGAGTGATTGATCTAGTTGTTCTTCTTTTACTTTTTAATACTGGATTTATTTTATATTCAGGCTGATAACTTACAATCTTATTTACATAAGAAAGCAGTGAAACATCAGAAATTGTATTAGAATTCATTCTTGATAGAAATGCAAAATCGGGGATATATTCAATAAGCTCTACACCTAATTTTGTTATATCGTTCTTCATATACTCTTCAATAGGTCCTTCAAAAGAAATAATATATAGACCAGAATCTTCAACTACAGATCTTTTTTCTCTTCTACCCTCTTCTAAGTTCAATTCAACACCTTTTAGATAAATAATACACGGGTTATCACTATCGCCTTCAGTATTAGCTAGCAAGGTCTTTGGAGACAATATAAGTGTAACAAACATGATAGCCAAAAACAACCCAATTTTCCCTTTAAAATTTTTCTTCATTACAATTCCTCCTATTTTTTTATTTTTCAAAAAATTTTATCGTGGGTTACTTATGAAATTACTTGAAAATTATCACTCCTCATCTATACTTTATTTTCATTATGTAAATAAAGGTATATTTTTAAGAAATATTCAGTTAATTTTACGCGGGAATTTTCGGAATAGACCATAGAATAAGATATTTCGCATTATATTGAGTGTTTTTTAATTAAACAGATATGTTTGTAACAAGCTTGTACTATAATTTATAAATTATATAACATTATATTAGCATATACTGTAAAAAAAGTAAATAATTAATTTAAAATTTTTTATATAATTTTTAGTAAAATTTTTTACTTGACTTATGTAAAAGTAAGTGTTAATCTATTGATTGATAGGTATCTTTAATTTAGTCCAAGAGAGGCTAGGAAGGTAACGGATAACATGATTATTAGGTGTATAATAATACCTGATATCATATTAGCAAGAACATATGCCTTCCTATAGGGAAGTTTTTTTTATGTCCAAATTCAATTATATAATGGCAGAATTCCTAAAAGATATCCTATAAAATAATAACCTTTAATCTAGTACCGTGATGCTAAAAAGGAGGAAATACCATGTTAAAAGGAAAACATTTGATACAACCAGATGATTTTACTGTTGAGGAATTAGAAGAAATTTTTACATTGGCAGATGACATTATTAAAGACCCAGATAAATACTTGGACGTTTGCAAAGGCAAACTATTAGCAACTTTATTCTACGAACCATCTACAAGAACAAGATTCAGTTTTGAAGCTGCAATGCTTAGACTAGGTGGCGGAGTATTCGGATTCTCAGAAGCTTCATCATCCTCAGTTTCCAAAGGCGAAAGTATTGGAGATACTATTAGAGTGGTAGGCTGTTATGCTGATATAGCTGTAATGAGACATCCAAAAGAAGGTGCACCAAAACTAGCCTCCAAATATTCTGATATACCAGTGATTAATGCAGGCGACGGAGGACACCAACATCCTACTCAGACATTGACTGACTTACTTACAATCCGTTCATACAAAAAAAGTTTTTCCAATAATGTTATTGGACTATGCGGTGACTTGAAATTCGGAAGAACTGTTCATTCATTAGTCAAAGCCCTTAGCAGATATGAAAATATTAAATTTGTCTTTATAGCTCCACCAGAGCTTGAAATACCATCTTACATTACTGATGAACTTACTGACCATGAATTTTATCAAACATCCAATCTAGAAGAAGCTATTCCTGAACTTGATATATTATATATGACTCGTATCCAAAAAGAAAGATTCTTCAATGAAGAAGAATATCTCAGACTAAAAGGTTATTATCTGTTAGATAATGACAAGTTGATGAATGCTAAGAAAGATATGATTATCCTGCATCCATTACCAAGAGTAGATGAAATAAGCACAGAGGTGGATAATGACCCAAGAGCAGTTTATTTCAACCAGGCTAAGTATGGTATGTATGTTAGAATGGCGCTGATATTAAAGCTTTTAGGAGGGGATGCTAATGTTAAAAATTAATGGAATCAAAAAAGGGATTGTCATAGACCATATAAAAGCTGGACTGGGATACAAAATATTCAAAGAGCTAAAATTGGATGAAGCAGATTGTACTACAGCTCTTATCAAAAATGCACCTTCCAGCAAATTAGGTAAGAAGGATTTAATAAAAATAGATAATGTAATTGATCTCAACCTAGACATTCTTGGATTAATAGACCCAGGACTTACAATCACAATAATTGATGACGAGAACATAGTGGATAAGATAAAACTATCTATTCCAGAAAAAGTTGTGGGTATTCTCAAATGCAATAATCCTAGATGCGTAACCACTATCGAAAAAAATGAAGATATCACATTTACTTTAGTTGACCCAGAGAAAAAAGAATATAAATGCGAGTACTGTGATACTAGAACTTCTCTATAAAACAATATAAAATCTAGTATAATTACAGGCTGTCTAAATATATTTAGCAAATTATGCATAAAAATATATTAGACAGCCTTTTTTATGAACTTAAACATCTATACATTCACTTAATTAAGTTAAATACGTTTTCATTGATTCTATAATACTATTTACTGTTTCATTCTATCATATACAACAACACCATCAACTATTGTATAATCCACCTTCATATCTTTTATCTTATGGGACTCCATCTCAAGTATATCATTATCAAGTACTACTAAATCAGCTAACATACCCTCTTTGATAATACCTTTTGCATCTTCCTCAAAAGAAGCATATGCTCCTTCTTTAGTAAAAGAACTGATTGCTTGTAGAGTAGTTACCTTTTGCTCTGGCAACCATCCCTCCACTGGAAGACCCTCTAACGTTTTTCTTGTTACAGCGCAATATATTCCATGTAATACATTAAAAGGTTCTACAGGACAATCGGACCCATATGGAGTATGTACCCCCATATCAATCAAGGTTTTAAAATTATAGCTGTATTTTGCTCTCTCTTTGCCTATCCTCTTTTCCACAATAGAAATATCCCCATCCAAAAAAATAGGCTGGATATATGCAATAGCATCAACTTTTCTAAATTCATCAAGCAATTGTTTTGTAGTAATCTGACTATGTACAATACCATGACGATGGTCTTTTCTTGGATATTCCTCAATAGCTTTTTTTATGCTTGAAAAAGACATGTCCATTATCTTATCCCCAATACAATGAATCGCTATCTGCATGTTGTTTTTATGAGCACATAAGACCAATTGGTCCAATTGGTCTTGTGTTAATTTTCCAATACCGCAGGTACTGCTATCATCTTCATATGGTTCTGATAAATAAGCTGTTCTAGCTCCCAGAGAACCGTCTGCTAGTATCTTCAATGGACCTATCTTGAAAAAATTGTCTCCTTGACCTGTTCTATATCCTTTGTTCAGGAATCCTTTGAAAGTTTCAAGATCTCCCAATAAACATTGTTCGTATATCCTTACAGGAAGCTCTCCATCATCTCTAAGTTCTTCATATGCTTTTATAATCTTGTCATAATCATTATCAGAAAAATTATCAAGATCATCTGTCTGAATAGACGTTATTCCTTCACTTAATGCTAATTTACAAGCACTTGTGATCATGTCTTTTATTTCAGTTATAGTTGGTGAAGGCATATTATCATATACTAGGTTCATAGCATTTTCTCTAAAAATACCTGTTGGTTCATTATTTGCGTCTATATCAAAATGACCTCCAGCTACTTGGACAGTATCTCCAGTTATATTTAACATTTTAAGGGCATATGAATTAATTACCAGAACATGTCCACAGGCTCTTATAAAACAAATTGGTCTATCCACACTTATTTTATCAAGATCATATCTATTCAACATTCTTGGTTCATCAAAGTTATTTTGATTCCAGCCTCTTCCTTTAATCCAACTAGCATTTGCAGTATCTTGCTTAATGGATTCCTTGGATTTCTCTATGATTTCATTAACTGAAGTAAGCCCTGCCAATCTAATCATACTATCTGTATACGCAAAATTTATTAAATGCATATGACTATCATTAAAACCTGGTAAAAGTGATCTTCCCTGCAAGTCAATTAATTTTGTATTTTCTTTTTTGCATGCTAATACTTCTTCATCATTTCCCACTTTATATATTTTATTTCCTTTTATACATACCCCACTGGCATAAGGTTTATCCTCATCCATTGTAATTACTTTACCATTATACAAAATAATATCCATCTTTCTCCCCCTTGTGTTACATTATTTCTTTATCTTATCAATAAAATCATTAGTCTTATCAACAAAATCATGCATGCGATTAACTAATAGATTATCAAAAACTTGACCTTTCTTCTTCTCCATATAGAACATAGAAACTGCTCCAAGACCAACATGCGTACCTACAGCAACTCCCATTTGCATTATTAAAATCTCCCCAGTAAATTCAGAATCTCTCTTGATTCTTTCTTTTAGATTTTCTGCATATTTTATATCAGATGTATAGCCTAATATAATAAAGTTACTATATCTCATGTCAATTCTTTTATTGAATTCCTTAACCAAGAAAGATAGGACTTTTTTTCTTCCACGTTCTTTTGCTACTATGGCTCCTTTTCCCTTTTTCATGGTCATTATTGGTTTAATTCTAAGTATTTTACCTACAAACGCACTGGCATTGGTAAGTCTTCCACTTTTGATAAGATGGTCCAGATCGTCCACTGTCAAGAAATGTTTTACCTGTTTTTTATGAATCTCTATCCAATTGACCAATCTGTCAAAACTAGCTCCTCTATCTCTATAAATAGCAGCTTTCATGATTAACCAGCCGCTACCATGGCTCATACACTTAGAGTCAATAACTTCTATCTTGACTTCTGATTTCTCATTTTCTTCATAGAAATATGCTTTTGCAAGTTCTGCAGATTGATATGAACCACTAGTGGAACTGGACATACAAATACATAGTATCTCATCGTGTCCTTCTTCAACTGCCTCATTGATGATTCTTAAGAATTCAGATGGATTAGGCATTGAAGTAGTTGGTTCATTTTCTAATTCTTCAATAATTCTATAGAATTTATCTGCTGATATATCTATTTTATCTCTATAAACTTTGCCATTTATATTTATAGTAAGTGGAGCTATTCCTATATCATATTTCTTAATAATATTTGGTGATAGGTCACAAGTTGAATCTGCTATTATTTTTATCATTGTCTTCCTCCTGATTGTTTTCTGCTGTTAATTAAAAAATATGTAATACGTGAATACTTATATTTAGTATACTCCATTTCGTACTAATTTAAAAGAATTGTTATGGTTCTTATAGAAATAAATGGAACAAAAAAATAGACTCTATCATTAAACAGGTCTTAAACTTCGTTTAAGTCATCTGATTAAGTAAAGTCTATTTTTAATTAGGCTTATATATTATCTTTTAGTTATTTCTACTATATTGACTTTCCATAATTTTTTCTGTCAACAATTTTGCATATTCATGTTCTTTGATTATATGTTCAAGAATAGCAAAGAACAATTTTGGCAAGTTATTCTTAATATTAGCAGGTAAATTTTCCACGCTGTCCTTAAATCTATCTAGCAATACAAGAAAATCTTCGTTGACATTACAAAAATCTTTTAGGATTATACCAAGGTTCATCATATTCAACTTAGAATATATGCAAGAGAGTTTATAATTAATCTTATTGAATCTATTAGCTATATCATTAAACTCATTTATGATTTTTTTAGGTAATTGCTCCATTTCATTAGGGCTGATATTCATAATGATAGATGGATGTTCAGCACCTATAATACTCCAAAAATATATTTGTCCATATATGCATTGTAATGGATTAGTACCTAGAGCCATTCGTCTAAAATTAGAGTTTATTATCACATTATCTGGATAAACATCTCCAGTACACATCAAAGGTCTAAAAATCTCCTTAACATACATCTGTTCATATAGGATATGATATGTAACTTGATATAATATTGGGAAACCATTGAATCCTTCAAATTTCAGCCTTTGTAATAATATGATAAAATGATCATTGGCTATAAGAAATCTTTTTACCATAAAATAAACATTAGTATCTCTCTTCACATCATCCAGTTCATTATAAATGTTTTGAAAAGTTTTGTAGAGCCTCTTCAAGTCATTGTTAAAGCTATCAAATAGAATTCCTTTGTTTGGAGTTGCAGAATTTAATAAAACATCAATATGCTGGTACGAGTTTTTAGACCAATACCTGATAGTTTCTATTGTAATAGCATTTACAAAAGAATAAATTCCACAATCAAACATATCCATAAGCATCTCTCCCACATAATATTAATATAACTTAATATCATTATAAGAGAGATAAATGCTTTTTGTTACATTATCCTTGGCAATTGTCACAATAATAGTCCATTGCTTCCTTCATATATCCAGCTAAACCTTGTTTTGTTTTATCAATATTCTTGGTAAATCTCTCATCACTCACATATAATTGACCAAGCCCTCTGAAAATCTCAATATTACAGTCATAATAATATGTTGTAATGTGATCTTTCCACTGACCTATTAATTGTTGTACGTAAGGATCGCTAACATCTTTATCCATATTATCAGCTAAGTTCCTATAGATTGTATTACCCTCGTTGATTATTGTTTCCCATTTCTTTTTACTATATTTACTTGTTTTTTTGTAGCTATTTATAGCTGTATCCCCATATTTTTCAATAGCTTCTTCTTTATATTTTTCATAATTTTCCATACTAAATAGATCCATCATATTTTTGTCAAATCCTTTCTTTAAAGATGTGTCTATAGACTTAATAATATTATCCAGTCTTTTTCTCTTTTCGAGCAACAGTTTTTTATGCTGTTTAAGTGCTTCTTCTTTATTAAAACTAGGGTTACTTATTATTTCTTTTATTTTACCTAGTTTGAAGTCAAGTTCTTTAAAGAATAGTATTTGATATAATGTTTCTAATTCATTGTCACTATATATTCTATAACCTGATTCATTAATCATTTTTGGTTTAAGTAAACCTATTTCATCATAATAGTGAAGAGTTCTTACACTTATTCCAGCAATTTTGCTTAATTCTTTTACGGTCATTATAATCACCTTTAATAATTTTAGTAATATCACTAAAATTTATTATATACTATTACGTAGCGTTGGGGTCAAGGGGCATAAACCAAAAAGTTAACCAAAATTGCTGAACAGTGTTTCTATTTTAATTTAAAAATAGACTTGGGTTTGAGTGTTAGCAAAGCTATAAACATACCTATGATCGCCATGATCATTATAGGTAAAAAGATATATTGATAGCTGCCAAACTGTGTTCTAATATAACCTGCCAAAGGTGTTCCTATTACTGCACCTATACCGTAAGCAGTAAATAAAACGCCGTAATTACGACTATAGTTTGTTTCACCAAAATACATTGCTACAGTCGTTGGTGCAATTGAAAGCCATGCACCCAAATTCATCCAAAGCACCGATAGTGCTATTATATATATTAAGATTGTATAATCTTTTGTCATGTACATTAGACCTGCTGTAATAAAAATAAGTATGAATGACGTCATAGCAGATACAAAGGGACTGAATCTATCTGTAATCCAGCCAAAAAGTGGTCGCCCAATTGCATTAAAAATTGCAAAAATGGATAAAAGGAAGGCTGTTGTATTGGAATCAATTTTGAACAACTCTTCACCAATTTGGCTTGAGATACCAATAATCATTAGTCCAACAGAAGTCCCAATAACAAAACATAGCCACAATCCTTGAAATTTAGCATTTTTTAATACTTCCAGAATACTGCCTTCATGAGTATCATTGTCATCAACTTTCAATTCATTATTATCTTCTGTTACCCTAGCAGGTTTTTCAAAATATAGTCCTATCAGTGGTATCACTATCAAGAAAAATATACCTACAGCTTTAAAAGTATTATTAACGCCTATATGATTGATTAAAGCTTTTGTTATTGGAGCTGTTACTAAAGGTGATAGGCCAAATCCTGCAAGTAATAATCCTATAGCTACACCACGTTTTTTTGTAAAACAACTTGATATGACTTTTATTGGTGGTCCATAAGCAATACCAACACCAGCACCTGATATTACACCATATGAAACTATAATCATATTAAAGGATACTGCAATACCTGATAGAAACCAGCCTAATCCTACCATAATGCCACCTATTAAAATCATAAGTTTAGGATTCAAGCGATCAATCAATTTACCCGTTATCACCATAGATGCTGTGTACCCTAATAAAAATACTAAATATGGTAAACCACTCAAAGTAGCATCAATCTGATACTGCTCTTCTATGGGAGTTCTAAACACACTCCATGAATATACCGTTCCCAGACACATAAACATTATCATTCCTAGAATAACAAACATCCATTTTTTGTATTTATAAGGATCTGTTGAACTACTTGTACTACTTTTTTTAAAGGTATTCATAAATATACTCCTATTTCATTGATATTAATTTTACATAATCATCAACTGTACCATCATTCATAAAGCAATTTATGATTTCTCTTCCAAGTGGGAGTAATTCATCTGTATTAAACTTAGTAAGCTCACGCTTAAAGAAATCTTTTAATATTTTGGCACCTTGATCATATGCTTCTTCACCTACACTTAGTTGGTAGTTAGTCTGTAAAAGCCCTTTAGGAATATTATAACCATCAACTCTTAATCTATTTAAAGAATAACCAAGTAATGAACAACGTGATTCTACAATCTGTTCTGGTTTAAACTTGGCACTGCCCTTTCTAGCCAAATACTCTCTCGCTATCCATTGTGCATTAAATCCAACTTCATAGGAGCCAATATGCTGATTTGGAATAAGGACATATCTTGTACTTGGTGTATTGATTATTTGTTCTAACAATAAGTTAGCTTGATCTACCATTTTACCAGTAGCAAATGGCCAATATGAACCTACACCTTCACTAGTCATGCCTTCTGAATCGGTAATACTAGGATTAGCATGACCTCTTGGTGCTACTAGTCTCCATATCCAGGCTAATGCAGGTGGTAATATATGAAGACACCCAATAATACCATAAGTCGGATCAGCTTTTGTACATGCTGGTGTTCGAACTCCAAAGCTACGTACATCTATCGCCACAGGTTCTGAAACAACTTCTGGAACAAAACTTCTTGGCATTATTACCCTTGGATTAGGACAAGGTTTCCCTGGAGCATCTTGAATATGATCCCATATTAGAATCGTAGAATCAGGAGACGCATCCATGTTCAAGAATATCAAAGGTTCTTTTGGATGTATACACAGCTTTTCATGTTGTGGAGAAGTCCCATACTCTGTAATATGATTAAATCTCAAAAACCAGCCTGCTTCGGCATCCTTAACAACTAATTTATTATTATTTTGTAGTTCAGGATGACACATAGCCATATCATCAGTAACAGGATTCAACTCACATGTATCTGCTATTTCAAGATATATGCGTTCATTGGTTACTGTGTTTTCACCAAATAATATACTTCCATCTACTTCTCTATGCACTTCTTCAATCATTTCACTTTTTCCGCCACCACTAGCTCCTTCGTGCATGATAATCAATGAATTATCGTATGGTGTGGTTACTTTTACTGTTGATGCATGAACAGTTGTCCAACTTTCCAACTCACCTATATTAAGTAAAACACCATAAATACCTTTTTTGGCACTTGGACCTGGATACAAATTGAATGAAAAGATTTCATGAATATCATCAAGTCTATTGTGGACAACAACTTGCTTACCATCAAAATGTGTATGTCTAAAAGGTGGAGCTAAATATATTATTGCCTTAGGCTCAAATTCCTCACCTATTTCCTCTTCTGGTATAAATCCTTGTAGATCAGCAAGCCCCCCTGCAAAAAAGGCAGCATTAGCAGGACAAATAAGTAGTGTTGGAGAACCAAATTCGTCATCTCCAGCAATAAGTGGCATCACAATTAGTTCTTGATTTTTTAACCATTCATAAGTCTCTAGTCTTACACCGTCAAAATCCTCATTAAATCTTTCTTTGTATCTTGTTTTGTCTGTATCTTTATTATCTCCGATAACCATGCATTCTGGATCACGTCTTCTCATATACTCTTCATGATAATTAACAGATAATCCATTTTTACATTTAGTTACCGTAGCTTCTTCAGTTAAACCAATTCCGTCAATAAAATAATTAACTTTAAATACTGATTGTCCTCCACCAGTAGCTAAATCCAACAGATGTCCTCTACTTCTTGGTACAATCACTTTTGAAGCTGAATCCAATATGCTTCTAACGTCTTTATTAACTTTAAACCTAGTTACATCAAATGAGCTCATATTATCTAACATTCCCTTCCCTTTGCTAAGGCTTTTTATTTTTTGGATATTCATTCAGTCATATATTTTCTTGTTTTTCAGGAGAAAACTCCTTAATTATATAAAAAAATAAGCCAATATCCACTAATTACAGTAGTGAATATTGGCTTACTTTTAACTGGTTAAAAACCATTTAATTGTCTTCCAATCATCTATATTCTGTTTTTAATTACCAAAAAATTTTTCTTCAATATTTTCATCAAATGTAACAACAATAATCTTCTCTCCTGTTATTGTACTTACATCTGAGTGAATACTAATAATATTTGAGTCAATCACTTCATTTATAGCATTCCTAAATCTAATATTAACCTTTTCAAAAAGACGTGAACGAACCTTTTTAATGAGTTCTGTTCCATCATTAGTCTCTGCAAGTGATTCCTCAGCTAATGTCAAAAATCCCCATTGTCTTACAAAAATAACATCATCCATTATTTTTGCATTAATTCTCTTGGGGCCTCTTCCCATATATTCAGCTTCAAATTGAGTAATTACTTCACAAATTTTAGCTTCTTTCTGACCCTTTGTCATAAATAATCTCCCATCAATTTCCACGTTATCGGCTTGGTTCAAGCTGGTTTATCCATCTCTAACCCTTCCATTTGCGTTTTCCCTTAAGATGATACCATAATAATCAAAGTAATGCAAGTTCTTTATTTTCCACTTGCATTATTATAACCCCTTTTGCAATTACATTTTCCTTTTCTCCATTTCCATCTAAAACACCTACAACAATAGTTATTAATAGACCTGAGTTACATTATCATAGATACAAAAAATATCCCTCAAAGCAGATAAATCAATCTCTTATTGGGATATTTTTCTTTTAAATTATATTAGGGTTTATATGTAAAACAGTCAAGTAAATATAAATATTTATTCAACTGTAGCCATATCAAGTAATTCCAATTTCATTGTATCTGCATCATTGGAATCCGTTAGTATGATTAAAAAGTCACCAGCGTAGATTTTATATTCTCCATTGGGGATCAGTTCTTTTTCTCCTCTTCTAATTCCGACTACTAGGCAATTAGAAGGCCATGTTATATTTTTAATCTTACTATGTTCAATCTCTGAACCAAACATTACAGGGATTTCCAGTATCACTTTCTTTTCCCCTGCTTCTTTCATGTAGTTACCTTTTTTGTTTTTTAATAGTTTTTCTAATAGTAGGTCGTATATTGCTCCTGAATTTATTACTCCTGTTACAACTTGTGCTACTAAGCAGATTGTTATAAGTGGTAATAAGTGACTAAAGGAACCTGTCATTTCAGTGACTAGTATACTTCCTGTTATTGGGGCTTTTACAATAGCCGTAAAATATGCTGCCATGGCCAAAGTTATAAAATTGAGTATATACACTTCATCTATATTAAATATTGATACACATACTTGTCCATAGGCTTTTCCGATTAATGCCCCTAGTACAAGAACAGGTAGGAATATACCACCTGGTACACCAGAACCGTAGGATATAACTGTAAATAATAGTTTTAGGATAAATAAAACTATCAACACCTTAATCAACATACTTTCATTAGTCAATCTGACAATTAACTCGTGCCCTCCCCCTAATATGCTTGGAATTGTAAATCCTAGAATTCCAGATATTAAAAGAGGTATTACTGGTTTATATATTGATTTTATTTTTTTTGAACCATCTATGTGTTTAGAAGCAAATAATAGTAGATTATTAAATAGTTTTCCAAGCACAGCTGCTATGATTCCTAGTCCAACAATCATAAGATAATACTTAAGTGGTAGAATCTCCAAGTTGGTAAAATCAAATATTGGTTTTAGTCCAAAGAAATTACTTGAAACAAAATCTGCTGTTATAGATGCTCCCATGGCACACATAAGTATGATAGGTGAAAAATTACGGTGTAATTCTTCTAGTGCAAATATAACTCCTGCAAGTGGTGCGTTGAAAGCTGCTGCAAGTCCTGCACTTGCACCGGCAGTAACTAGATATTTTTCTTCAAGATGGAATCTCTTGAAAATACGGCTGAATCCAAGTCCAGCTGTAGCTCCCATTTGTACCGAAGGGCCTTCTCTTCCTAATGAAAGTCCAAACCCAATAGATAATATTCCACCAAAGAATTTTAGTACCAGTTCTTTCAACCAGCTGATATTCAACTGTCTAACCAAGAAACCTTTTATCTGTGGAATACCACTACCTTTTATCATTGGATATTTCTTGACTAACCATCCAAGGATGATTCCCACTACTATCAATAGTACAAACCATAGTATAATCATTGCAGTTTTCCCAGACATAAATTCATAGGCTTTATCTCTAATCTCATCTGCATGGCTTAAACACACTCTGTATGAAACAATTATAAGTCCTGTTATGAATCCAATGATAATTCCTTCTAATATGACCTTTAAATCCAGAGTATACCAATGATTCAATGTATCCGTAGTTTTATTATTGTTACTCAAATTAAGCACTCCTTAGGCTAATGAAATAGATTTACAATCTTCTAGTATTGGTAATGTGGCATAACTGTCAATGTAATCTTCTAATCCTAATTTCTGTAATTTCCCATATATATCTTTATATGATTCTTTTTCCATTGTGATCAAACTAGTCAACTTGTATTTGTTTTCGTATAATCCTGAAATAGAACCACCTATGATAGTGTTTTTTAGTTTTTTATCTAATCCGTCTTTTACTGTTAACCATAAAACACTATGAACTCCATTTTTTGTTGTTAATACACTTTCAAATAGATTCTTTTTGCTTTCGTCATTTATTGTACATAATACCAAATACATTTTATCATGCCTCCAATTTTCATCTTGACATACTAACTTTTTTATTGTTTTTGTTATTGTAAACTACCTTCAAAAGTATTGGCGTAATTATTGTGGTAATGATAACAACGATAATCAGAGGCGCAAAATATGTATGATTCATAAGTCCGATAGATGCTCCTTTATCAGCTACAATAAGTGCAACTTCACCTCTGGAAATCATTCCAACTCCAATTTGAACAGCCTCTTTGCTCTCATATCCACACATTCTAGCACCCAATCCACATCCTACTACCTTAGTAAGGATTGCAATGATAAGTAGTACTACTGCGAATAGAATAATCTTCATATCCATATTTTCAACACTTGTCTTTATACCTATACTAGCAAAGAAAATAGGTGATAAAAGCATATAGGATGTAATATCCAGCTTCTCTGAAACATAATCGGAATGAGTTACATTAGAAATGATTATCCCTGCCAAGAATGCTCCTGTTATATCTGCTACTCCAAAAAACTCTTCAGCTATGTAAGCTAGAATCAAACAGAATGCTAAACTATATATTGGAAGTCTTCTTTTCTTTCCGTACTTATCAGACATTTTATTGAATATATAATAGAAAACAAATGCACAGATAGCAGCGAATACAAAGAATAATAATATTCTTACTAAAATACTTACAATACTAACACTTGGGTCAGCAAAACTAGAAATGACTGTTAGAATTATTATTCCAAGTACATCATCAATAACCGCAGCTCCAAGAATAGCAGTTCCTGATGGAGATTTCAATTTTCCCATTTCCCTTAATGTTTCAACTGTAATGCTAACAGATGTTGCTGTAAGAACCACTCCGATGAATATATTTTCAAGTAATTCTTTTTGAGTCATATGTGCTAGATTACCAGCAAACAATCCAGCTACTACAAGACCTCCAACAAGAGGCAATAAAACTCCTAATACTGCAATAATAAAAGATGCTTTTCCGCATTTTTTCAATTCTTTCAAATCTGTTTCAAGACCTGCTGAGAACATTAGAACAATAACACCTAACTCAGCCATCTTATCTATAAAATCACTTTCATGGACAACATTCAATAGTGCTGGTCCAAGTATTAATCCCGCAAGAAGTGCTCCTACTACTTGTGGCATACGTATTTTTCTAGTCATTAAACCTAATAATTTTGTACTAAGTAAGATAATCGCTAAATCTAAGAAAAAACCATATGATAACATTATGACACTCTCCTTATAATAATTTCTAGTTAATTAATCATATCAATGTAATAATTTATTATCATATTAAAAACTTGAACTGCTTCAATGTTTTAATATATTAATAAATCTTAAAAAATACTGTGAAGATCAATCTAGTTTTAATCTTTCTTCTAGATTACAATCCAATATGAACATATCAATTCGTTCACCTGTTTTGGTACTAATATCATTGTGTATACTTATTACTTTTGCTCCAGTAAGATTCTGCATCAATTCTTCTAATTTTGGACGGATGATACTCTCTAACTGAATCCTTATCTCTTTTATCAAACCTTTACCTTGATCAGTAATAGCTAATTGTTTCTCGGCTGGTGTCAGAACATTTTTCATTCTTATTATAATCATGTCTCCATTAATATAAGTTTTTGTTCCTTCAGCACCTCTACCCAATTGTTCTCGTTGGAAAGCTACCATTTTAGTACTTATCAATGCTTCTAATTGTCCTTTAGTCATGTCTGATCCTCCCTAGAAAATAAGTTTTATTAAAAAAATCTATATAAAAGACCAGTTCAATTAAAGCTTATTTCAATAAGAAAGCTATAAGAGAAACTGGTCCATAAAATTGCTTATCCAAAGATACTCAAACTCATTTACCAATAATATTAAAGTTTTATCACTTTTATTATTATATTTATACACAATACCTTTGTCAACTTTTTTGTTTTTTAGATAATAATCATTATAAGCTTAGTTTTTTTGTAATAAACATGTATATTTCCTTCTTATATCAAGATATAACTGTTAAACTTTCCTAATAAAAAAACCATTAGGAATACTACTTGAAAATTTCAAAACAAATTATTACAAAAAATATTTCACTTATCAAAAAATAATCTATAATAAATTAATACCATGAGATTCACAGTCTGTTATCATTTCTTCTGGCCAAATACTAGCTTGTACCTCTCCAATATGTGCTTTTTTTAAGAAGTACATACATATTCTTGATTGACCTATCCCACCACCAATTGTATAAGGAAGAGTCTTATTAAGTATCATTTGATGATATTTCAATTCTTTTCTTTCCTCTGCCTCTGCAATTACTAGTTGGCTTTCAAGAGATTCTTCATCTACACGAATACCCATAGATGATAATTCAAAAGCTCTATTTAATACTGGATTCCAGAATACAATATCTCCGTTTAATTCCCAGTCATCATAGTCTGGTGCTCTACCATCATGTTTCTCTCCTGATTTTAGAGCTCCTCCTATTTTCATGATGAAAACAGCATAATGTTCTTTTGCAGCTCTGTCTTCTCTTTCAGAAGGTTTTAGGTCAGGATATAGATTTTCTAATTCTTGAGTAGTAATAAACTTGATGTCTTCAGGTAGATTTTTACCTAGAAATGAGTATTTTTCATATAAGAAATTCTCTGTATCTTTAAAAACTTGATAGATTTTTTTAACCACATCTTTTAGGAATTCTTCATTTCTTTGTTCTTTGGTAACAACTCTTTCCCAATCCCATTGATCTACATAGATTGAGTGAAGATTGTCCATCTCTTCATCTCTTCTTATAGCGTTCATATCAGTATAGATACCTTTTCCAGCTTCAACTTTATAACGATGTAGAGCCATTCTTTTCCATTTTGCTAGAGAATGTACAATCTCTGCAACCTTGCCTGTTTCCTTGATATCAAAATTAACAGGTCTTTCATATCCATTCAAGTTATCATTAAGTCCTGTTTCAGGTAATACAAATAATGGTGCTGATACCCTTGTAAGATTCAATACTTTTGATAAAGAATTTTCAAAAAAATCTTTCGTTTGTTTTACTGCTATCTCAGTCTCCATTAGACTCATCTTTGATTCGTAATCTTCAATAATCATTAATCGCTTCATGTTGCCTCCTTGTGTAAGCTTTAACGCTTTGCCTTTTTATTACATTAAACCACGATATTTAAAAAATGTAAATACAATAATATAAATATACTGTTCTACTCATAAAAAGTCAACCCTCAAACATATCTACTATTGAAATCGACATATATCTGCTATATAATCTAATATGACATAAGTTATTACAATTATTAGCATATTATCAGTAAAATGACTTATGTATCATAATCATATCGAGGAGGAGAATAAATGATTAAAAAAGTATTAATAAGTATGTTACTATTAACCCTAGTTCTTGTTGGTTGTCAAAAGAAACCATCACTCAATGAAATGGTGAATGATGATACTAATGATGCAAGTAAGCAACAAGAAACTACAGACATTACAACTGGTAATGATTCCAATGAATCAAATGAAGACACTGAATCTATGGAGAAAATAAAAGAACTTGAAGATTCTCTAGCTGAAAAAGATAAGATTATTGATGATCTTAAAAGCCAAAATGAAGACCTTAACAAGAAGTTAGATGAAAAAGAAGAAGAAGATAAAAAATCTGATACTTCTACAGTAAATAATGGTTCTTCTAGTTCAAAATCCAGTACAACTACAACTTCAAACACTTCTAAAAAATATTTTAGAGTAATTGTAGGTTCATTTGACAAAAAAGAAAATGCTACTAAGCTAAAAGAAGAACTTATCGCTAAGAAAATAGATGCTTATGTTTCACCAAGCAACAATAAGCATAGAGTTATAGCTGGTACATTTTCACAAATGAAAAATGCTACTAAAAGAAAAGACCTTGTAGATAAAGCCGGATATGACAGCTTTATTGTTTCTGAATAAATGTCATTACATAAACAAATATTATTAGAGTACATATAGTATCTAAGGGGCAGTCTCCATATATATACCATGACTAACAAAGTCAAAATATGTGATGGAAACTGCCCCTTAATTTATTATTATCTATTATATCTTTTTTCTAATTTTAGTAGTTCATCTTTTGTATCTAATCCTCCAGCATACCCAACCAGTTTTCCACTGCTGCCGATTACTCTATGGCATGGAACTACTATAGCTATAGGATTTTTAGAATTAGCCATCCCTACTGCTCTGCAAGCTTTTTCATTACCTACTGCAATAGCAATATCCTTGTACGAGCAAACCTCACCATATGGAATTTTAGTTAGTGCATTCCATACTTTCTTTTGGAACTGGGTTCCTTGTGGATTCAATTTCATATCAAACATTTTTCTTTTGCCACTAAAATATTCATCTAGTTGCTTAAAAGTATCTGTAAAGAAATCATCATGTCTAATCCACTCTTTTGATAGCTCAAGTTCTTCACCTGATTTAGTTTGAAGATGTAAACAAGACAGCCCTTTTTCATCTCCTGCAGCAATAATAGGAAATAAAGGCGAATTAAATATTCCATAAAACATGTTTTAATCCTCCCTATCTTTTTTTCTTCTTATATTTATAGTTAGCTTGACCTGTACAATCATCATTATCCCATGATTGGGATTGGAAGGCAAGGAAAATTCCAATCCACTTGTCTATCTCTTTATAATGTATAAAAAGACAACCGTCTTGCCATACTCCACTATCTTTTTTCCACTTTCTGATATTGCCTTGATTCATATGGATATCATGCATACCCATTGAAGGGCTAAAGCCAAAAATCCTATCTGGTTTACAGTAATTACCAGTTTTCCATTTAGACCCATATATATAAATATCAGTATCTTCAGATGAAATTGCTTTATCTATGTAGTAATTAAGTTTCTCATTAAGATCATTATTAGGGCCAGCTTTGTCATGAGGAATTTTCTTCATATCATCTCTAGAAAACCCCATGTTTCCTCGTATATAATCAATAGATACACGATTACTGAAATAAAATCCATATGGTAATTCAGTAATTATTGAAGTTATACCATGTTCAAAATTTTCATCAGTATAAAAAAGTAATTCGGATAAAACATCATTTGACTTTATATTGATTGATATCCTATAGTTTTCTTCATTAGCTTTAACATGGATATGATAATGAGGTCTGTTATTGTCTCTTTCTTCTTTTGTTGCTACTGCTTTGCCCTTTAATAGTCCGTAAGCTTGTAAACTCATGAGGTTCCCCTTTCCATATGATTTAGAAAATAACTTAACTCATTTTATTATAGCAAATAAAATCTTATATATCTATCCCTATTTCCTTCATCAAGAATACCGCATTAAATGTATTGGAGACACCTGAATATAATTTGTAATCAAATAATATCTTATTATTCTTATAGTGTTCTTGAAAATGATAATTCTTGACTCTAGAATCAGATTCTGATTCTAAATCAGCTAATTCCAAGTCATGAGTTGAAACAAGTCCTAACGTATTTCCTTTACATAATTTTTTAATTAAGGTTCTAGCACCTATATGCCTATCTCTTGAGTTTGTGCCTTTAAATATTTCATCTAATAGATAGAATACTTTTTTACCTTCATTAGTAGCTCCAATAATTTTTTTGATTCTTAATAACTCTGCATAGAATGAAGATATTTTGTTATCTATATCATCTTTTACTCTCATGGAAGTATATAAATCCATCATAGGACAGCAAAACTCTTTTGCACATACTGGAGCTCCAGCATAAGCTAATACTAGATTTATACCTATAGTTCTGAGAAAAGTACTTTTACCTGACATATTGGAACCTGTTACCAAAAGAGAAGAATGTCTTCCGCCAAAAGTAACATTATTGCAAACTCTGTCTTTTGCATTTATCAAAGGATGTCCTATTTCAGTAGCTGATACTCTATATTCTTTAGTAATAGTAGGCATTACCCAATCTGGTTGTTCATAGACTACTGTAGCAAGACTTGCCAGAGCTTCAATTTCTCCCAATGAATCCAACCATTTTGGAAGATTTTTTCCATATCTGTTCTTCCAGTTTTCAAGTGAAATAGCACATTGATAATCCCATAATGTGAGTATATCAAATATCAAATAAAATTGAAAATGTCTGATATTAAACATATCCATAATACTATCCAGCTTCTTTATCTGCTGAGAAGTAAGCTCATTATCACTTTCCATTTGTTTCTTCATGTCTTGTAATAAACTTGATTCAAATTCTTTTGATTCTATTAACTTAATCATCTTATCGTATATGGATATCTGTTTCCTGAAATCGTCAATAGTAGATAACCTTGTATGCCTTTTATTAAGACCTATAAAAGCAACTATTATCTGTATACTTATAAATATCAATCCATATATAAATGAAAAAGATGGTATACAAAAAGGCAGTACAATAGTTAAAATGGAGACTATAGGTAATATCTTTACAAATAATCCTAATAGATTATTTAGATAGAATGGTGCTATATCCTTACTCCACTTTATTAATTCTCCTTCATCTATACTGTCATTATCTTCTAACATGCCCGCTGCTTCTAATTCATGAACCCAACTCATATCTTTAGAAAGCTCTATTATGGCTTGTTGTCTTTTTCTTATTAGTTCAATATTTTTATTGGGTTTTATAAGTGCATCTCTTAATTTCTTCTTACCCATTGGGGTATTGGTATGATTTATCCATTGAAACAAGGAATTCTTGCCAAATAAGTCTAAATCCCATGAATAATTGTGGTCTTCATCAATAAATTCTTTACCATTCTTTTGGAATTTCTTCCATTCTCCTCTTAAACGTTTAATACCATTTTCATTGATTTTACAAAGAGCTGTTAATCTAGGTCTTAGATCAATATTTTTTTGATGTATAATTATTAAGCTGATAAATATAACCAGTGTAATAATTAAACTATTCAAACTAAGCAGATAAGATTTTCTGGTATACGACCATATAGTAAGTCCTAATCCTAAAAGAATTACAATAAGTCTAACATTACCATAAACATTTATTTTATGATTAAGCTTGTCCAACTCCTTATTATACGTATCTTTTCCCTTTATGTATTCTCTTTTTGGGTTCATTATTATTCACACTCCATTTACTAAATTTTATTACTATAATTAATTTCAATAGTTTTTAATACAACAATACCACATATAATAATCTTTTTAAAGTGTGAATATATATAAAAATTAAATAATCTTATAACATAGTATTTATCAAATACAACGTATTAATAGAAATAGAGCCTCATTGGGCTCTATCTCTTAATTGACTTCTATATTAAATGTATTTTCAGATAGGATTTCTTTTAATTAAAATTCTAATAATATACTATGCCTCTACTTGTTCTTTCTTTTCTACAACAACCTTATTCATCCAGTTACCTTTTTTATAGAAATAATACATAAAAAAGAAACTAACTATGAAGGATAATCCAACTCCTAACCATAATCCTTTTATTCCTAATGGAGTATAGGATAGTGCATAAGAGAGTGGAACCCTGAATCCCCATAAGCAGATTAAGCTTAACCACATGGATACGGAAGCAGCACCTGCTCCTTGGAATACATTGGACATGACAATTCTACAACCTACAAAAGCATATAATAATGTTATTCCATATATATAATAACGTCCCATCCCTATTACTTCTGTATCGTCTGAGAATATATCAAAAAATACTGTAGGGAATATTGCAAAAATAGCTCCCAATATTACAAGGATGATAAATGATGCTTTCATGGCATATTGCCCACTCTTGAATGCTCTTTCCTTTTGTCCAGCACCTAGATTCTGTCCAACTATTGAACTTGCGGCTTGAGCCAGTCCCATTGTAGGCATGGCCAACAAAGATTCCAATCTATTACCAATACCATGTGTTGCTATTGCAACATCACCAAACATATTTACTCTACTTATTATAACTGTTCCACCTAAACTTATTACAGCTTGTGAAATACTGGAAGGTACTCCAATCTTAAATAATTGTTTTGTAATTTTCAAATCCACTTTTATATTGCGTAAGTTCATTCTCAAGAAAGTCTTGCCCCTTAGTACTACATAAAAAATGTATCCTGAAGCAAATACTCTAGATATTACAGTTGCATAGGCAGCTCCCGAAATACCTAGTTCAGGGAATATCCACCATCCAAATATTAGAAACGGATCCAATATCATATTTATTACACCAGAGACTATACCTGCAATCATAGGTGTTCTAGTATCTCCTACTCCACGTAATATCCCACTCATGATAAAGAATATGAACATGAATATCATACCTACCATTATTATAATGAAATAATCCTTTGCTATAGGAATAATGTTATCTGGAGTCTGTAATAAGTCAAAAAGCTGCCTGTAAAAAATTATACCTCCAGCAACAAAAACCAATGCAATAGCACCAATTACAATTAATGATGTATAGGTTACTTCGTCAACCTTCTTATATTCTCTAGCACCATAATATTGAGCTGCTAACGTTGCTGAGCCTATACCTAATCCAGCCGCTAATGAAACTAATACAAATACAACTGAAAATGTAATGGTAACAGCTGCAATGGCTTCAGTACTGTTGTCAAGTTTCCCTACCCAATATGTATCTGTCATATTATATATAACCTGTATCAGATTACCTATCATTATAGGCCATGCCAGTATCCACAGATTTTTCTTTATATCGCCTTTAGTAGCGTCTATATTTTTATTCTTCATAAGTAAATCCTTTCTATATAACCCTTATAGCTTTATTGTTATGATGCCTCTTTTTCAGAAAGTAATTCCTGAACGTTATCAATATTTTCATTGTGACGCTTTTCTGTTGTAAATAATATATAAAGCATTATAAATGCTATTATCGCAACGAATCCAGTCAATATCCAGCCTTGTGAGTTGCTGTGTGACACTAGGAACATTCCCATGAAGAATGGAGCAAAAGAACGTCCAGCAGCCTGAATCATACCTATAATGGAGTTGAATCTACCACGATGATTAACAGGTGAATGGTTAGAGATATAGACTCCTGTATTGGTTGTAGCAATTATTTCACCTGTTGTCCAGATGAATACAGCAACAAAGAATACCCATAACTCATTAATCAATCCCATCATGCCAAAACCTACTATGTATGTTAAAGTTGCAATAGCCACATTAACAACTGGTTTAATCCTTCTTGTACAGTACATTATGATTGGTGTAAATACAACAACAATCATTGTATTAATAGCCATTACATTACCAAAATATTTCGCTCCCATATCAGGGAATAATTCCTCCAGATGCAACGGCATAATAAATCCATGCTGATTATATACAAAGCCAATAACAGAAGATATAATTACAAATCCTAATAGGAATGGTCTTCTGACAAGCGCTGTAACTACAGAACCTTTTTCCTCTTTTTCTCCCTCTCTATCAGATTCGTTAATTTCTTTTATCTGAGCTTTTGTTGGTCTAGTATCTTTTATATAAAAAACTACTAATAATAAACTAAGTAAAGATGTTATACCATCACCCCAAAATATCCATCTGGTGTAATTTTCAAATAAATATCCTGCAATTGTAAATCCAAAAGCAAGTCCAACATTCATTCCTAGGTACAATAAGGAGAAACTTTGTTTTCTATTTTCAGGAGTAGTTAAATCCGCTGTCATAGCACCACTTGCTGGGCCTGAAAAACTAGATATAAAGCTTGATATAATAAGTAAATAAACAACCGTTATTGAATTACCAAGGAAACCGCAAATAATAAATATGAAAGCTGATAAAGTTCTTGAAACAAGCAAAATTGTTTTTCTATTACATTTATCAACTAGATGACCAGAAATAAGTGAACCAGGTATACCGACTAGAGAACAAATTAACATAAAAGTACCAATAACATTTTCTTGCAAACCTAATCTCTTACTCAGAAACAGAGTCAAAAAGGCATAAACAAAACCGCCTAGTGAATTAACAAATCTCTGAATAGCGAGAATGTAGATCTCTTTCGGCAAACCTGAATACTGTTTAAACGATTTTATAACCACTACATTATCCTCCTTATTAACTTTTTTTAAACATTGTTATAATATAATGGACTATAATTCGACTCTTGTCAAGGGAATTCATTTAATAATCATTATTTTGTTTTTATAAGATGTCAAGTAGGTCAGAATAAGTATTTTGTTCTGACTTGGAGTTTGCAAAATAGTATATGTATATGTTTCGCCAGCTACTTGCTCGTCCTGAGCAAAAAGCTGGGTTCGGCGTCCTGCCTCACTACTTCACATATACATATACTATTTTGCTTTAAGTGTCCATCAATATAGTTACAAAACACTTTTTCTTCTATTTTAAATAGCTACTGGCTATTGCTTTTCATAGATAAATAAAAAAACAAAACATATGGCATTATCCATTAACGCAATACTATAACGAAGTGCATTTTCAAACTGGCTCAAGAGTGGTAAATATAGAGAAAATCATATATAGTGATAATCACGACCTTTACGGCTTGTTGCATCCTTATAAACAGATAGATGCAACAAACGTAACGAGAGTGATTATCACTATATATGATTTCAATATACGACCGTTGTCTTTTTTCAACTTAATACTTTGTCGACAGTCTAAAATGAGCAGGCTCGAATATGCCTATTCATTTGTTCTATTCTTCCTACCAATATAATTTCCAATCTCTAGTTAATCTTATGAGAGCTTCCATATAATAGTAATCGCCCCATGTATTACATTCATCTACATTCCTGTTCCTACATGGATTATACGGTGATTTTCTTGCATAGACACCATGTAGTAATTGACCGTTGGATATCTTGGAATCACTAACTGCGTAATTATCAATCAAAGATTTTAGTATCTTTAGAGCTATATCTATGTAGTAATCTGATTTTTCTTCATCAAGATATTTTGACATTTCAAGCATACCGCATACAGCTATTGTAGCTGCTGAACTGTCTTTTGGTTCGTCACTTCCATCGGTGAATTTGAAATCCCAATAAGGTACTAGGTCCTTTGGTAAATTATCAATGAAAAAGTCAGTTATCTTGTAGAATTTTTCAATGTACTCTGGGTTCTTGGTATACATGTAGCTTAAAGCTGTTCCATATACACCCCAAGCTTGACCTCTTGACCATGAAGAATCATTACTATAACCTTGCCTTGTTTCTCCATATAGTGGCTTTCCTGTTCCCTGTTCAAAATAGAATGTGTGATATGTAGAACAATCATCACGCATAATAACTTTCAAGGAAGTGTCAATATGTTGTTTAGCTATTTTAGCGTATTTATCGTCACCAGTTACGTCACTTGTCCAATATAGTAATGGAAGGTTTAGAAGACAGTCGATAATTAGACGATAGTTATCATCTGCTCCAACATTTCCCCAAGCCTGAATGAATTTACCATCTTCTCTGTAACGTGAGATTAAATTGTCTGCTGCTAGTATTGCTGCTTTTTTTGCGTTTTTATTACCTGTTAATTTGTAAGCTGCTACACAGGATAGACTATATAAAAATCCCATATCATGATTGTTGGTTTCAATTTTGTTCTCTATTCTATGAAGAAAACTGTCTACCTGAATTTCTGCTGCTTTTCTATATTTTTCATCACCTGTTATTTCATATGCCATCCATATCTGTCCGGTCCAAAAACCCGATGTCCATGATATATTGTCATTAGGTTCATAGAAATTATCAGTGGTTCCGTTTATCTTGAATTTATGTGTAAAGTTTTCTAAATCTGTTTCTACTTGCGTTACAGCGTTATTCATAGCTTGTTCTATCTCTACATCATTAGGTTTTTTGTATTTGGATATATCAACCATTATTATCTAATCCTTTCATTAAGAATGGGTCTTTGATTTCTTTCAAATAACCTTTTAGATATTCATCATATTTTTTGCATCGTTCATCAGTTGAACTTAATATTACTGGATTCAGTTGATAAGGATCATTTTCATTATCATATAGATATCTTTTTTGTTTTTCATCTGGATGAGTACCGTTATCAATAACATAAGTGTGTTTTTTAGTTCTGATTCCTCTCCAACCGAAGGACTTATTATTTAATCCCCTTTTTCTATAAGGTTCAATAAGTTCAGGCATCCCTGGAATCATTGATAAAAATACAGTATCTGGTTCATCCATTTTTTTGTCTTCTATTATATCTTTGAAACTTTGTCCTTGTACTGCAGCTGGGATATCAACTTCTAATAAATCAAGCAGAGTTGGCATATGATCTATACTTGAGAATAGACAATCTGTTCTTCCTGGTTCTATGCCTTCTCCTCTAATCATGAAAGGTATATTGATTGATTCTTCGTACCATATATTTTTTCCATATATTCCTTGAGAACCCATCATATCTCCATGATCAGCTGATAATACTACTATTGTATCCTCTTCCAAGTTGTTTTCTTTTAGATAATCTAGTATCCTTTTGAAGTTTTCATCAAGTCCTGTAACTGCTGCAAAATATTCTTTGATAGTTCTTAGATATTCTTTGTCTTCTCTCATTTCTTTTGGGACATTTTCTCTAAGAGGAATATCATCGTACATCTCTACATATTTTTCAGGTACTTTATCGTAAGGAGGGTGAGGTGGATTCCATGAAACAAACATACAGAATGGCTTACTCTTATCCCTGTTTTCAAGGTAATCAAGTGCTACATCTGTCTCTACTTCTGGAGACCATTTCCCTGGTTCAATCTTCATTGGTGTATTTCTCCAATAATGAGGATTTAGATGTTTATCCATCGCTCCATATGAGAACCAATAGTCAAATCCTTGACGTCTTTCTCCTTCAGGTGTAAATGCATCCCAATTGATTGCACCTGATTCAGGATTTTTATTGAAGTTTAATTCACTTGCATCTAAATGCCATTTTCCTATATATGCTGTTTCATATCCATTTCTTTTAAGTGTTTTTCCTATGGTTTCTTCTTGTGGTTTTAACATTACTGTTTCATCTAATCCTATTTTACAATTTGTCCACATACCACAAGAGTAAGGATATTTTCCTGTCATAAGTGCAGCTCTATGAGGTGAACAAAGGGGATATGTACTAATAGCATTATCAAAAACTTTACTCTCTGTTGCGAATCTATCCATGTTAGGGGTTATTATTTTATCTTGTCCTTCAATTCCTACTGCTATCTTTCTCCATTGGTCAGCAAAAATATATAACAAATTTTTCTTAGCCATGTGAATCTCCTTCCAAAAAACTTACACTAATGTATAGACTTTGCCTTTTTCTCCTTGTATTACAACCTCTTCATCTCCATCTAAAAGTCTATTGCCATTATCAATTACTATCTTTTCTTCAAATCCCATTTCAATCTTAAGTGATGTTATTTTACCTTTTTCATAAGCAAGGTCAATTATGTGACCACCTATGGTTTTTACTCCTGTTATACTTCCTTTCTCCCACGAAGCTGGAAGTGCAGGTAACAAGAATATCTTTCCTTCGTAACATTGTATAATACATTCAAGTACTGCTCTAGTTGCACCTAGATTACCATCAATCTGAAATACGAATTCCGTATCCTCATTTCTAACTGTACATCTAGGAGGTCTAGGATGCAAATCAAGTAAGGCAGAGGATGATAGTTCTGTAAGTAGATAACTCAATTGGTGGTTAGCTGCTTCACCATCTTGTAGACGTGCGAATAAACATGCTGCCCACGCTCTACTCCAGCCAGTACCTCCACCATTTTGGTCTAATCTATATTCTAATGATTTTCTACCTGCCTCAAATTGTTCTGTTCTATTTATTGAATTGAATAAGGTTGATGGAAATACTCCATATAAATGTGAATAATGACGATGCCCTTTTTCAACTTCTATTTTATCTTCATTATCCCATTCCAACAAACGTCCATCTTTTCCAACTTTGAAATCAGGTAATCTATCTCGTATTTGTTCCCACTCAGCACATCTTTCTTGATCAATATTCAATAATTTTGAAGTATCTATTGCATAAGTAAAAGCATCATAGGCTAATTGTACGTCCATAGCTGATGATATACACATGCTTACTGGAAAATAACCAGTACCTTCAAAACGATTTTCTGGAGATTGACTTGGCATTATCTGAGCTATATCATTATCATCAACTTCTATATAATCCATATAGAAATCTACAGTTGATTTGAAGAAAGGATAGGCTTCATTCCTTAGAAAATCTTTATCTCCATTATATTGATAATGCCACCAATAATGTTGTGCCATCCATGCTGCTCCACCAATCCATGCTGCATAGTTATATGCTTCTGGTGTTGAAATTGCCCAATGGTCTCCATTAAGTGAGAGTACTGTTCCATTACAGCCATATAATAATTTTGCCGCTTCTCTTCCACTCTCAGCAAATTTGTTTACATACTCAAATAGTTGCCTTGAATACTCTGGGTATCCTAATTGTTCTGTAAACCAATAGTTCATCTGGATGTTAATGTTAAAATGATAATCACTGAACCAAGGAGGTACTATATCACAATTCCATTTACCTTGGAGATTCAATGGAAGCTTTCCACAGATTGAACCTGATACCATTAGATATATACCGAATTTTGCATATATCTCAATAAGATTAACATCTTGATTTCCACTTCTAACTTTTTCTATTCTTTCATTTATATATGAATCAGATAATTCATCTGTTTTGTTATCAGCTATACTAATATCTGTTTTGCTCATGGCTCTTAAAAATTTTTCACTGTGATTTTTTTTCAATTCCTCTATATCTATGACAGGAAAAGGATAATCATTAATCTCTTTTTCAATATCATTGAATGATACTCCTATATTAGTGAATGTTTTAATATATGTAGCATTCCTTATATGTATTTCTTTTCTACCATATTCTAAAATACCGTCTGTATCTACTTTTACAATTACTTTGAAACTACTTACTGAATCTATTTTGCAATAATATATTATATTATTTCTATCTGCTCTAATATCTTCTATGGCTCCATCTTCTTGTCTTTCATAATGAAGTGTACCACTAAACTCATTTCTGCCCATCCATGATGCAACCATAATTCCAGTTACACAATCTGCAAAAGCTTCTATTATTATATCTTTCTTTACTACTGTTGCTATTCCACTATGTATATCAAGTACTCTCTCTACATAATTCTCTTGTTCTTCATCATATGTAAATACTATTTCCCCAGCAGGCTTGAATGAATCTTCTTGGCGTGGGTAGGGGGATATTCCCCCATCACCACCAAATGCCAAGGAAGCTAAGGCTGTTCCTCTAAAGTAATCTTTTTCTTTTAGAAGTTCTCTTACTTTAGGTAAGTATTCATATGAAGTTCTGTTCTTTCTATCTCCATACTTACCAGTCCATAGACGTTCATGATTAAGGCTGATAATATCTTTATTACTATCTCCCCATAGGATACCATTAAGTCTACCATTTCCAATAAGTAATCCTTCTTTCCAATCAGTTGGAAAGTTATTATACCTAAGCTTCATTTTTATTGTCCATCCTTAATATATTATTTTCCTAAGAAAGTATCATATGCTTTTTGGTTGATTTCAATAGCTCTTTCAATTCCTCTGTTGTTTAATTCTTTAATGAATCCATCATAATCTTTTTCGAAATCTGAAGCTCCCAATAACCATTTTTGGAACATTTCATCAACATATGGTCTAACTTCTGACATTATCTTCTTATATTCCGCTTCATCTTCTGCTGAATATTTTAATCCTAATTCACCATCTAGATATGGAGGCATATCTTCTAAGAACCATTGTGGATTACTATTGTATAATTTTGCAGCTGCACTAGCTTCTGGTGTCATGAAAGCATACTCATATTCTGCATCTTGTAACATACCGATACGATATTGAATACCTAATGAACGTAAGTATCCCAAAGGTGTCTGCTCGTTATTAAGTACTGTATCAGTATAAGATTTTGTTCCATCAGCATTAACAGTGTATGTTTCACCTTCAATACCCCAGTTCATAAGAGTTGATCCTTCTTCTGTGAACATGAAGTCAAAGAATTTGATAAGAGTTACAGGGTCTTTACATTGTGAAGAAATTCCCCAGCCTACTCCTGGATATCTAGTTGTTCTTTCAATCACTTCACCATTTTGGTTTGCTGGTGGAGCAATACTTACATTGTTAAATCCTGGAATATCTTCTGCAAGACTTCTATTATAATTTCCTGTACTTGGCCAATCATGAGTCATACCACCAATATTTGCACTGTATAGGATATCTCTGGATTTTGCACCACGAGTAAATATCTCTGGGTCTATTAAACCTTCTTTATACCATTTTACAAGATTAGTAACACCTGTTTTGAAATTCTCTTCCATTGGTTCAAAAGTCATTTTTCCATCACGAGGATAGAATTCAGTACTTGTATCCCATAAGTATAAGTATTCATCTGGCATTTTCCATCCAGCTCTATCAAATAGAGGTATCTCGTCTTTTTCACCATTTCCGTTAGGGTCATCGTTTCTGAATGCTGTAAGTACAGTGTATAATTCATCTACTGTAGTTGGAACTTTTAGGTCTAATTTATCTAACCAGTCCTGACGTATCCACCAGAATTCAGCAGAAACTAAAGTTTGGTTTTTAGGGATATAGTATATATTTCCATCAAGAGCAGTTGCGCCTTGTCTGAATTTTGCATCATTATCAAGAACCTTTTGGATATTTGGTGCATGTTCTTTGATTAAATCATTAAGTGGAATTAAACCACCATCACGACCTAATTTTTCTAATTCAGCTGGATTCTTGAATCCAATAATATCTGCAAGTTTTCCTGATGAAAGCATTAAGTTGAATGCTTCTTCTTCATTGGAATTAGATTGTGAAATTACACCTTCAAGAGAAATATTTGTTCTCTCTGCAATTTCTTGCCAAACACGCCATTCAGGATTAAAAGGCATATTATTGAAGTTTAAGAATATTGAAAATGTCTGTGGCTTCTCACTAATCAAACTACCTTCTAATTCTTTTTCTTCTGGCTTGTCAGTGGTTGAATTTGTTTGTGTATCTGTATTGTTATCCTTTTCACTATCATCTTTTTTACCACAACCAATAAATAGTGTTCCCATTAAAGTTAACGTTAACAAAATTGCTAATATCTTTTTTGTTTTCATAATCCTACTCCTTTTCTTTTAGTTGATTCAAATTTATTTTTTCACAGCTAATATCTATATAAGTTTACAATATATATAATAATACCATTAGCTATGGAAAAATCGTTATGTAAAAATTAACCTTTGACTGCTCCAACTGTAGCACCCTTCTTAAAATACTTTTGTACAAAAGGATAAGCTATCATCATAGGTATTATTGCAATAATGATAATCGCATAAATAACTGTGGTTGGAGAAAATAACGAATTAGCAGTTACAATTGCGGCTTCTGTTTCATTAGCCACTTTATCTACAATAAGTTTCTTCAATAAAACTTGTAAAGGTACTTTATTATCATCCTGAAGTAAGTTCATCGCCCAGAAATAACCATTCCATCTTGTTACTGCATAGAACATACCAACTGTTGCAAGTGCAGGTTTTGATAGTGGTAAAAATATTCTAGAAAATATCTTAAGGTTATTGGCACCATCTATAAAAGCTGCTTCTTCAAGTGATTTCGGTATTTGCTCAAAGAAACTTTTCATGATTACAAGGTTATAAGTATTAATAGCAAATCCAACTATTATCGCTGTTCTGGTATCCAATAGATTGAAATCCTTGAAAGTCATATATAATGGAATCATTCCAGCATTGAACCACATAGTGAATATTGCCATCAAGGTAAAAAACTTTCTAAATATCAATCTTTCTCTTGATAGTGCATATGCCATTGTTGTAGTAAACAACATATTAACAAACACACCTGCTACTGTATAAAATATAGTATTTCCATATGCTATCCAAATACCATCTTTCATAAAGGCTTGTTTATAGCTTTCAAAATTGAAGCCTTTGAACCAAAACATTACATCTCCGTTTTCAACAAATATTGGCTTGCTCAGTGAAGCTATCAAAACATAGAATATAGGATAAAGTGCAACTATTGATATAATCACTCCTACTACTGTCATTGCACCATTGAATATCTTTTCATTTGTAGAAACTAGTTTATCTGATTTTGTCATGATTTATCTCCTTCCTTACCATAGTGATGTCTCAGAAAGACGTTTACTGATTTTATTTGCAAGAACTACTAATATCAGAGCAACAAATGCTTCAAAAAGTCCAGCTGCCGTAGCCAGTCCATAATTACCATTAGTAATACCCGTTCTATATACATAAGTTGCAATTACATCACCAGTACTATACGTTGTTGGTTTGTAAAGAAGTAAAATCGCTTCATATCCTACTTTTACCATTTTACCTATATTAAGTACAAGCATTACAACAACAATAGGTAAGATTCCTGGTATAGTTACGTGTCTAATCTGTTTCCATTTTCCAGCACCGTCAACTTTTGCCGCTTCGTATAGCTGCTGATCAATACCCATAATTGCTGCAATATAAACGATAGCACTAAAACCAGCTGTTTTCCATAGAGTCATAGTTGTATATATTCCTCTGAAATATTCAGGTTTTACCATAAAGTAGACTGGGTCAAATCCTAATTTCTGTAATATGAAATTGATAACTCCTGTACTTGGAGAAAGAAAGTTAATTGTCATACCACAAACTACAACTATTGAAATAAAATATGGTAGGAATGTAGCTGTCTGTGTTAACTTACTTACAAACTTGTTCTTCATCTCTGTAACCGCTATAGCTAATATAATAGGTATAGGGAAACAAACAACCAACTGCCAGAAAGCAATCATCAAAGTGTTCGTTACCGTCCTAGCGAAATCAGCACCTTGTATAAATTGAATAAAATTATCTAACCCTACAAATGTACTACCTGAAAAGCCTTTAAATATATTGTAATCATAAAATGCTGTTCTAAGTCCTATCATAGGTTTGTAAGCAAACATAATATACCATATCAAACCTGGCAAAAATAAAAGAAACAAATCCCAATCTCTTCTAAATCGTTTAGTAAATTTACTTTTGCCTTTGACATATCCTTTATTATGCATGGGTAATGCCTTACTTGTTTTGCTCATATTATTGTCTCCTTTTCTTTTCCTTTCTCAATTGTTTATTTTGCACAATCAAAAGTTGTTTATGAAGGAATTATACATAGTTTTGAATAAAAAATAAATCATCAATTTACAACTCATTTACTTTTTGTACAAAGAGACATTCATTTTGAGACTTTTTATATTAATAGTTTAATCATGTGCATTTTTCAACTATGTACATTTTGCTATCTTTTCACCGTTTTTCTATTACTTTTTAATGATTTTGGTAATAAAAAATAGAAAATTACACATTTTGAACATGTAAAAATCTATCAATAATTACTATATGCTATTTTACTAGATTCTGAAAAATAGACAAAAAAAATTGAGATAAAATAGATTTTATATCCATTTTTCATTAAGGATAGCAATCTATCATATCTCTTTATTATTATTTTTTACTTATAGATGCTTAATCTGCTCTGCAAAAGCCTTTGGTGTCATACCAGTATACTTGGTAAATACTCTAATGAAGGTATTAGAGCTGTTAAATCCTACTTGTTTACCTAATGTTGATACTTTGATTTTGGTATTACTGTACATTATCTCTTTTGCCTTTTCTATTCTGTAATTGTTCAGGTAATTTTTATAATTGTCCCCTACAGCCTTTTTGAATAAAATACCGCAATATTTTTCTGATACATTCATCTTTTTAGCCATATCCACTAACATGATGTCTTCCCAATAATGCTCATGTATATATGTTAGCATCTCTTCTGCGATAGAATTCTCACTATCTTTCTTATTGTTATTCACATATAGCAAGATATCTTCTAAGATTTTTCTTAATTTCGGTATGATATCTTTTCTGTTCCACTGATCAGAGAGAGTAGAAAAATCATCATTTTCCTCTAAAAATTTGTGTGAATCTGTTTTTAACTCTTGTACTATCCTGCTGATTGTACCGATTATAGCAAATATCAAATTCTTAAATGCCTTTGGTGACAATTTATCTCCTGCACTATTTTCATTAATCAAGTCATTGAATATTTCAACTGCTTTTATATCTCCATTAAGTACACTATGGATAAGTTTATTCTCTATAACCAGAGGATAATAATAGGAATTGCGGTCCAAATCTTCTTTGATCTGTTTCATTGTCAATATTGTTCTTTGATTATATAGGAACTTATATTCTAATATCTTTTTGCTTTCCTCAAAACATTCTTTAATCTTTTTAGTGCCATATGCTACATTACTAATAGCTACTCTGATATCATAGTCATAATCTATTTCAACATTCTCCAGAAGTGTATGAATCATAGTAATAGCTTCTTTTACTTTGTCGCATTGAATTATAATGGCACATGTATAGTAATTAATATTTGCATATCTAAGCTTATTGATATCTTGTGTATACGCAAGAATTTCATTTTTATATAAGAAAATATTATCGTCCACATCTTCGTAAGGATTATTCAAAAATTCCAATACAGCCACACAATAATTGTCATCCCCTATTAGATGGTCCTTGTATATAGACTTATTAATGTTGATACCAAATAACAAATCCCTGTTCAATCTCTGTACTATAAGATTATTTCTCTCGCTAATAGCCAATTTTAGCTGTTGGTTAAGTGTTTTTATCATATTGGAATTCTGTTTCAGTATCTTGAACTCGTCCACATCCTTCTGATAATTATCATCAGAGAAGAAGTCATCCAGTACTTCTTTTATTGGACGATACAATTTGTTGGTAATGATTCTTGATAGAAATATTGATAAAAACGTAAGCAGTATAAATGGAATCAGAAAATATACGAAAATCATTGCTGTATCAATATTCTTATCTTTATATGAGTACAATAGTATCCAATCTATATTATAAAATGATTGTTTAAAAACATTATAATCCTTGTAGATAAATTTGTTGGAAGCTAAATCACTGTTTTGAAAAGCTTCAAAAATCTCATTCGCCGGTACATTTGCATCTTCTTTCATTGCAAATATGCCATTATTATTACATAAATACCAATCTTGTTCTAGATTTTCCTCAACAAAAGAATCGTAATTTATTGTTGTAAAATATAAAACATCTCTTTTTCTATATGCTTTCTTTGTAATATAGCATATCTGTGAAGAACCATCTCTGTTATTGATAGTAAAAGCCATATAACTGGATTTATTTTCAAAATGATCATAAATTCCCTCTATTTTTTCTGTAGTCAAACCAAGATTCTTTTTAAAATAATAGTCTTTTGCTTCACTGGAAACTGGAGTAATAACTAATGAATCTTCATCTAAGAAGGTTGCTGAGATTTGAAAATTAACATTATTTACCTTGGAGGATGATTTCCTGATTTTTTGTTGGACCTTTAATAGTCCCAAGTAAAACATCTCATTGTTATCGCTTTCTGACCAGTTCTTGGCTTCGTCACTCTCCATTACCAAATCTAATGCACTATTGATGACTTCTAGCTTTATCTGACTATTGTTAAGTGTTGTCTTGATAGTGTTGATAATGGTGGTTTCATATTCTTTTGACCTCTGGTCCATAACTATTTTCATAAAAATACTCATAAAGCTAACAATGATTAATGTAAACACAAGTAAAAATACTGTATTCAATTTCTTCTTGTATTTGCCACGTACCATAATCTATCCCACATCCTTTAATCTATATGTCACATTTTCATTTATTCAGGTTATTTAAAAAATGATGGAGCTTTTATAGTAAAAATAAAGTGACTAGGTTACGAAAAGATTTTAACATAAATTGAAAATAGAACTTTTTATTATAAATAAGAAAAGCCTGTAATTAGTATTTATCTATTATTTATAAATGGTATCCTAATGCAAATATAATAATAACATTAATGCACAAAAAAAACAAGAAAGGAGTTATAATTGTTCATTATAAGCTCCAACTTGTTAGTAAAATTTCGTTATTTTTATAGGTTTTTCATAGTTTATGAAGTAATGTTTTTTTATTTTTTACTAAGTTCTATTTCAATAGGTTTTGCATCTTGACATATGAACTCAAACTGAGTTTTGGCTGAATCTCTACTTATTATTTTACAGTTTTCATTGACAGTCTTTAGATTCCATTCACCTGCAATTGTTAATTTTACAGTTGATGGTTTACTTTCATTTTTGCACCACTCTCTTGAATAGATACTTACTTCTTTTCTATTACCATCCTCATCATATTGAGACTCATCTATTCCTTCATATAAATGCAGGTCAGGATCAACCATACTAAGAACCAGGTCATCTCCAGTTTCTTTTGTCATAATCATTGTTGGAGTATCCACTCCTTTGACAATACCTTTGTCTATATTATCATTTGCTTCAAAGATTGCGTAACCAGTTGTATTAGTTAATCTATCTTTTACTATATGAGCATTTTTATCTTTTTGTAATACTTTATATAAAGCGGTGTCAGTATTACCCATTTGTTCAACGAACTTTTCTATGCTTTCCACATCTGTTTTTACAAGAATTGCATATTCATAGTCTTGGTTCTTAGGTGCTTTTCCATGATCTATAACAGCAGTTGCAAAATCTCCTTTTGTATCTTTTCCATTCTTATGATTCTTGGAGTCTTGAGTGGAACGGGTTATTTCAATATCATACCCTTCTGGAATAAAATATCCATTACTGTTATTGTCCATCACCCAAAAATCTTTATCTGTTTGTATATTTTGTTCATAAGGGAATTCCTTGACACTATCTTTACTGTTAACCCATATAGGCATATCTTTGTTTGCTAAGTAATTCTGGAACATTATTGTTTGTGTTTTATATTTTTCATTATCATTTTCTATATCTGAACCTAATAATATTATTCTGTCATCAAAGAAAAAGACTGATTTCCTCGCTCTATGAGACTCATCATACTTAGGATGTTCATGAAGTTTCATGGAGAACATACCGTTTTCCCCTTCTATATTAAGTGCTCCTGAATATGATTCATCAGAGATAAGCATTTCCTCAAATCCTGAAAATTCATCAAGATTACGGACATCTGATTTCAGTTCATCTATTGGTAATTGAATTGTAGTTGTTCCAGGCCAACGGTTCCAGTTATATCCATTAGGGTTATAACCACTATCTTTATTGTTTATTGGGTCACCTTGACTCATAATCTGAACTTGTCCATAAGCAATATATCGTCCATATAGATTGGAATTAGTGTATGTTTCATTACCCCATAGATATTTGCTATGACCTCTAACCCCTGCTAACCAGTCATCTCTTCTATGTAGTCCAAGATTAGAATAGTTCATAGTCCAGTTTCCATTTGGACTATCCTCTGGAGTATATCCCATATCAAGGAGCATTTTTGCTGTTTTACTTGGTTTTTTAAGGTTAGTTAAACGTAAGTATGCAGCAGCAGCCTCTGGGTCTACTTCTTCTTCGCCGTCTGGTGTACCTGCTAAAGCTAAGAATCCAAAAGGTTTATCTGTTATTTTAGACGTTCCATCAACTCCACGTCCTGAAAGACTGACTAACCATTGATATTTATTAGTGTATAGTCTTGTCACCATTATCACTTTTTTAAGGAGCTCATGAGCTTGTTCTTCTAATCTGTACTTAGTTCCACTCATGTAATATACAACTGGAGTCAAGCCATTAAAGGCAGGATTAGCATATCCTGGATATCCATTTCTATGATGGAAACCTGACCCATCTTCCTTGAATCCACCACTAAGACCAGGCGTAGTTTTCATACATCTATTCATCCAATCAGAGAAACCATCAAAATCTCGTACTTTATCAGGAGTATCCTCCTTTATTAATATACTTATTAACATACCTTGTATAGTTGTATTCAATATGTCTACATTCCCTGGTTCTTTATCCTCGTAATCATAGATTCTTCCCATTCCAGTAAACCAGTATATGGATTTTTGTACTCTATCTAGTAGTCCTGCTTCTTTTAACTGTTCTCTCATAAGAAAAACAGAATTATAGAATCCTCTCACATTGTAGCCGATGTGGTGTACTGTACCTAGTATGCTTCCTGCTTCCCATCCTTGATCAAGCATATGTTCTGTCATATCAATGAAGATTTGATTCAGCTCTTTTTTATATTCAGCATTGTCAGTGGAATGATACATATTGGCAATGTTATACATTATATCTGTATATTGTTTTCTTACATTGGTATGTCTTAAGTCAATATATACTGCATCCATAATCTCTTGTGGATAGATTTGTTTTACAAATGGTAGGTCTACTGAATTACCAGTTATTGTACCTTCATTTCTTACTATGTTATAAGTATTGAATTGCTTTCTAATAGCATCCATAGCTTTTTCATCAACATTTTTATTGATGAACAGATTATCATATAATCTTTGTGATATCAGGTTAAAATCTTCAATATCTTCAGTAGTAACTTTTTCTGGGAGCTTGTCTTTACTCTTTAAATCATAAAATTTGTATAGAGACACCCAGTGTTTATTAGCCATATTATCAGCTTCCACATTCACAAAAGGTACTTGGAAATCTCTATTTTGATGTCTTGAATCTACAGGATTAGCTAAAACGATTTGGTCAAAGTATAGTGTTCCTGCTTCTACATTAGACGGAGCTTTAATTCTCATTGTATCCATGTCTTCACGTGGTTCACCCTGCATATCTCTCTCATAAGATACCCATGCAGTACGCCATCCAGTAAAATCAAGACCGAATGTGAAGTAACAGTCAACCTTATCTCCTCTTCCAAATTCTACTATTAACTTATCATGGACCGGCTTTTCATTGTATACCCAAAAAGCAAATGTATCTAATTTATTGGAACCAGAATTCTCATCAAACAATTCAAAACCTATAGGTGTTGAGAACACTAAACTAGATTCTTTGGAGTAATTCCATTGCAGGGATCTATAACCACCCTTAAAATGTTTTTCACTTAGTGAAATCTCTGATTCATTATCTGATTCAATATCATCTGGTATTCCTGATTCAAATGTGTATAACTTAGTATCTATTTCTTCAGCTTTTCTTTCTAAAACATTAGTAATAATAGAAGTACCACTGGCATTTCTTAGATTCAATGATTTGTACATCATTCCAGCAAGATCATCTCTGGTTAATGGTTTATCGAATTCAGCAATCTGTTCTGTTGTCCAACCATTTTTTTCACCTAATAATTCCAACGCTTTTATATCTTCATTATTCTCATACCCTAATAGCTTTAACAGCATCATTGCAAAGCTTTCACCATCTATATTTTTCTTAGGGTCAATCTCATTTCCAACTATAATTTCTTTTTTGATAGCATATGCAACATATTCCTTTGCCCACTGTGACACAAGATTACCATCTGTGTATCTACCTAGTAGCCCAACTATATCATCCTCTGTCAAATCCTCTACTTTTTGCTCATTGTTACTTAATCTTAATGCTAATATTATTGCCTCTTCTTTCGTCACAGGTGATTCTAAATCCAACTTCTGATTTACTTCAGAGCTGCCTTTTACCAACCCAAAATCATATAGTTTTTTTGCCTCTGTCTCGTATTTAGGACTATTCTGTGAATTCGTTGCATGAATTGGGTTAATGGGCATTATACACATACTTAATATCAGCAATAATAGTACCCCTTTTTTCAGTATTCTCATTCTTTAATACCTCCTATGATTAGTTTGCATATCTGAAACAATTGGTTAGAAATATTGTTGCAGAATACATATTTTAAGACAATCACTATGAACAATAATCATTACAAGTAAAATAATCATCATTTTACAGTGATTATCTAAAAACCCTCCTATGTTTTGTTTATTTGGATTAATATTTGCTCCTATACGCATGGATTATACATAACTTTTAACAATAAATAAATCATCAATTTACAACCTATATACTTTTATTACAAAAAATTAATTATAATCACCCTTTTTATATACACTTTTAAAAATGTGCATTTCTCAACTATCTACTATTTCTTATATTTTGATTGATTTTTCATTACTTTTCAGTGATTTTATTACCTTTATATAGAAAATTATCCATTTTTTATATAAATATTATTAACTAATCAATTAAAATAAATTGTATTATTCTACATTATACAAAGATAGATTGTATAAAATTAATCATTCATTAATATTTATATTATAACAATTTTTTTATTTCATTTCACAATATATATTTTTTTGTCAAATAAACTTGACATTTGTGTTTAATTATGTAAAAATATAAAATATATTAATTATTATAATTATAACAAATTTAATATACTTATTAAGCATATTAAATATATATAAGTTTATAAATAAAGCTTTCACATAATTACTTATTAATTAATTAACATCTATTTTCAAATATTAATTATATATCTTAAGTTAAGCCGTTTGAATAATTTACTAATTTCATTAATTATAGTAATATTTAAAATATCTTTATATTATAATAATACAATTCACCAAAAGATTAATACAATATTTCGCCATATAATGTTTGACCCAAATGAATAAAAAATAAATTGGAGGATAAAAATGAAAAATAACGAAAATATTTGCAAATTTATTGAAGTTGAGACTGATAACGCCATATATAATTTTGGATTTTCTGATATACAATTTGAAATAACAGGAAAATGTAATATGTTTTGCGAACATTGCAGAGGAGCGTTTGAAAAAAGAGTTGATTTACCCGTAGAACAAATTTACAAGGTAATTAAATTTGCAAAAATTTATAGTTCAGATTTAAAAGAAGTTATGCTTTCGGGCGGAGAACCTTTTATGCATAAAAATTTTAGAGAAGTTCTTAAATGCGTAAGTGATTTAAAAATACCAAATCTTACTTTAACTACAAATGGATCATTTTTAAATAGTAACATTATTGATTATATTAAATCTTTAAATTTTGAAAGAGTAATATTCTCAATAAGTTTAGACTCGTTAGATGCAAAAAAGCACAATGCATTTAGACATCACAATAAAGCTTATGAATATGCAATATCTGCTTTAAAGAAATTAGCTGAGTATAAAGAACCATCTTTTTTTGTTTCAATAAGGTCTACAATTTTGCCAGGCAACATAAATGAAATGGAAGATATGGTGAAGTTTGGAATTGAATTAGGTGTTGATAGAGTAAGTTTTTCATCAGTATTACCATCTGGTAAAGCTTTAGAAAAACCCGAATTGTGGATGGATGTAAAAAAATTAAAGGAATTCAGCACTAATTTACATAGATTGAACAATAAATATTGTAATGTAATAGATGTTTCAAGTAATGAAGTACTAAAATGGATATCTAATGGTGATCATTACAATAAAGAAGAAGGGGTTGTTACCATTGAGGGTTGCGCAGCGGGAACATTATCTTTTAATATAAATTCAAATGGTGATATGACTCCTTGCGCCCTATTAGGGTTACCAATGTTTAATATCTTGAATAAAACAATAGAAGAAATCGAAAAAGCATTTATTCATAATTCTATTGTTCATAATTTATTAGACAGAAATTTAAAAGGGAGTTGTGGAAGTTGCAATGAAAAGAATAGATGTGGTGGATGTAGAGCAAGAGCCCATTATGTAAATGGAGATTATTTAGCAGAAGATCCAAATTGTTGGAAAAATTAAATATATATAATCCAACCAAACAATTATTCAAATCAATAAAAAATATGTTGAAAAAAATATTATAATGTGATAATGTTATTATGTAGATCTAATTAATTAAATAAAGTATTAAATTTAATACATATTTAAATGGAGGTGAAATTGTGAAAAAAAGAGAAATCAAACAAAATTCAAAAAGCAATAATACTGAGAAGCCTAGAATCAGAATAAAAGCCGGACAAGATTATTGCGATAGATGTTCATAAAATTATCTCATAGGAATACACTTTTGTATATTCCTATGAGATTTTTAATAATAACTATAGAAAGTTGGTTGATAAAATGAATCGTGAAAATAGTTATAAATTTATCGAAGTAGAAACGGATAAAGCAATTTATAATTTTGAATTTTCTTCTATACATATTGAAATAACTGGGAATTGTAATATGTCATGTGAACACTGTAGAGGTGCATTTGATGATAAAATCGATCTACCATTAGATCAAATTATTAAAATTGTCAAATTTACAAGGAAGTATAGTCCAGCATTTAAAGAAATTACTCTTTCTGGCGGAGAAACTTTTATGCACAAACAGTTCAAAAAAGTTCTAAAATCAGTTAGAGAATTAAATGTTACTCATATAACTTTGATGTCAAATGGAACGTTTATTGACAATGATATTATTGATTATATTAAGACTTTAAAATTTGAAAGAGTTACATTTTCAATTAGCCTCGATACATTAAGTCCAACAAAACATAATAGTTTTAGACATAATGATAAAGCGTATGAATATGCAATATCTGCTTTGAAAAGATTAACAGAAGTTAAAGAATCTTCATTTCAAGTAGCAATACGATCAACAATATTACCAGATAATATAGAAGAAATGGAAGATATGACTATTTTTGCAATATCTTTAGGTGCAAACAGAGTTAGTTTCTCTTCAGTATTTCCATCTGGTATAGCCTCAGAAAAGCCTGAGTTATGGATGGATGCCAAAACACTAAGAAAATTTAGCGATAATCTAAATGAGCTTTATCATAAATATGGTAATAGGATTGATGTCTCAAGCATTGAACCTTTGAAATGGTTATCAAGAAAGCGTTACAGAAAAAAAGAAGATGGTGTTATAGAAATTGATACTTGTCCAGCTGGTACTATATCTTTTAATATAAATTCAAATGGAGATATGACTCCTTGTGCATTACTAAATTTACCAATGTTTAATATATTAGATAAAACTGAAGAAGAGATTGAAAAGGCATTTATAAACAATTCTATTGTTCATAACTTATTAGATAGAAATCTAAAAGGCAATTGTGGCGATTGTAGTGAAAAGGATAGATGTGCAGGATGCAGGGCAAGAGCATATTATGTAAATGGTGATTACTTAGGAGAAGACCCTAATTGTTGGAAACATTTACTATAGAATATATTACTAATAATTGCATTCGATATTTTTATAACGTTATATATTTTATCTAAGGAGGAATGTTTTGAATAAATATTATTTAAAGTGGCCAATGACCGCTAAATGTTTAATGAATTGCAAATTCTGTTACAATAAAAAATCTAGGAAAAATTGGTCTCAAGAAATTAATAAAGAAGATTTAAAAAAATTTATTAGCATAATAAATAATAATGAATATATAAATGGTATAACACTAAGTGGAGGCGAACCAACTATATCAAATAATTTTTTTGATTTTTGTGATAATATAAATAAACCATTTGGTTTTATTTCCACTGGAGATAATTTGTTTGATAAGAAATTTATAAATGTATTAGAAAATAAAAATCTACAATTTATTACTATAAGTATTGATTGTTTAAATCCAATAATTGTAAAAGAGATTAGAGGAAAAGATGTTCTTAATAATCAATTAAAAACAATCAAATATCTAATTTATTTAAGAAAAAATAATCCTAAATGTAACTTTCAAATTTATATTAATACAGTATTAACAAAAATGAATGTAAATGAAATTGAAAAATTAGTTGATGAATTAGCTAATAATGAAATAGATCGTTTACAAATATTTAGATATTTTATGTCAGGTAGAAAGGATATTGATAGTGAATTAAAGTTAAGCTTTGAGAGAGAGATTGAGATTACAGATATTTTAATAAATTTATACAATAAAAACAGAGTAAAATGGGATGATAAAGGATTTAATTTGATACTTAGACATTTACCTCCCATTGGTGGACTTTACTATGAAAAAAAACACAATAAAACATTACCTTTTAAATCTAGGGAATGTGGCATCAAAAGAAACACAATATATCTTAATAGTGATACAACACTCAATTTGTGTAAAATTTATCACAAAGATATATTCAATGAAATTAAACATTTAAAATTCGCTGAAATAGACTTTGAAATACTAAAGGTTAAACTATTAGATATTGTTGCTAACGAGGTTAATTCTTTTAAATACTACAATAACTATTTTCCATGCAGTGAATGTGAATTATTAAATACTAGATGCAATCCTTGCACTTCTATTGGTAGAGATGGGAAAACTAATGTTGAATATGAAGAATGTATAAGTTACTTTAAATTATTAAAAAGTGGCAGGTGTAAAAGTGAGAAAATTTGATAGTATTATTATAAGATGGATTATTGCAACGTCTTTATCAGGATTAGGTGACTCATTTACAAAAATAGCAATGTCAATTATGACATATAATATTACTTCATCAGGTAAATATGCTGCAATAGTTTTTTTAGCTGGTGTTATTCCATCTGTTATATTTGGACCTTTTATTGGAGTAAGAGTGGATAATAGTAATAAGAGAGATATTTTAATAAAGTCTAATTTGGTTAGCATTATTATTCTTTTATTTCTTATAATTATTCCTGGGAATGCATGGTTATATTTTATTGGAAATTTTATTTTAGCTACTATAAGTTTATTTTTCAGAACGAGCTCAATAGTTATTTTGCCAGAATTGGTTAATAATAAGGACAATTTAATAAAAATAAACAGTATCTATTCACTAACTAATAAATTAGGAAGAGCTATAGGTATGGTAATAGCCGGATTTGTAAGCGAAATAATTTTGTTTAGATATTTGTTCGTTTTTGATTTACTAACTTTTTTAATTTGTATATTTATAATTATATCCATACATGAATTAAAATATATTTATGATAGTTCTAAATCAGTTAATGCCAAAGAAAGTTATATTACAAAATTACAATGTGGTATAAAAATATATAAAGATAATCGAATTCTAGCAACAAGTTTATTTTTTTTCGGATTAGTTACAATGTGTGATGGGGTTATTTTTCCACAGCTCGTGGTGTATGTAAAAGAATATTTAAATAACGGTGGTCAATTATTAGGACAAATACAATCTATTTTTTTAATAGGTACTATAGTCGGTCAGGCAATAATATATTATACACCAACAAAAATCAACGAAAAGAAAGGTTTAAAAATCGGAGTTTTATTTAGTATTATATTTGTAATATTATTAGGAGTAATAAATTCTGTATTTTTAACGTTTGTTTTATTATTTTTATACGGAGCTTTTGGAGCACTAATAATGATTTCTTGGATAACTTTATCCCAGAAAGAAATTGATATAGAGACAAGGGGCAGAGGAACTGCTTTTGCTGATGCTATTGTAAAAATCTTTAATTTAATAGGAATTGGATTTTCAATTATTATTTATGATTATATTACTATAGCTCAACAGTTTACTATTATTGGAAGTATATCATTAATTTTATTTTGTATACTTTTATCTTTATATAAAAAGTTTAGGCTTTAATACAAACTTTAGTTAACATATAATATATTTTATACTTATTATAAATCAAGCTAAAGCTATTAATGTTTTATGATAACTTTAGCTTAGTTTTTTATTAATTTAAAAAAAATATATAAGTTCATCTTTGCCCCATTTTATGACTTTATATATCAATAAAATTATCTTGCTCAAAAACTTAACTTCTTACCTTATTTAGTTGCGTTTATAATGATATCCAAGTATTGTATAAAAATATTAATATTTACACCTAAGCTATTATTTAAAAACCAACCTATTTTTTCTATTTTAATCTTTCCGAATAATCCAGTACAGCATTAGGTCCAGTGTGATTTTCCATACCAGGCTTATGCTGTCTATATTTCTTATCGTATTCACTCTTAAGGCTAAAGAAATTATCATTAGTCTTCTCTATGTGATTCTTAAGCTTATCCCTATATTGTTCTAGAATATGTTTATATTCTGATTTCACAGCTAGATTTATATTTTCTAATCTATCATTTTTCATATCAAACAACTCTTCGCTGTTATCTTCTCGATATACCGTATATTTATAATCCTTATCAAGGTACATCCTACCTGGAACTATGTAACCATCATATTCATCATACCATTGAGCACTTACATATTCGTTATCTGCAGTATCACTCTCTCCGATAATCTGTTTATATTGACTTATACCCTCTTCCTTCTTATAAGTTGTTATGCCTGCATAATCAGCTAGTGTTGGATATATATCAAGAAGTGAAACCAATCCATCAACCTTTCTATTTCCCTTTACATTATTCCCTGAAAAAATAAGAGGAACCCTATTAGTTTCTTCATAGAAAGCACCATACTTTGTAACCAAACGGTGAGATGCCATTCCTTCACCATGATCTGCAAACAATACTATCATAGTGTCATCTTTCTTTCCTGATTCTTCTAGAGCTTTCAGTATCTTACCTATCTGTTTATCCACAACACCGATGTAATGGTAATAGGCATATAGATAGTGTCTAAAATCATCTTCTCCCCAATGAATTGTCTGGCTCTGACGTCTATGACTACAGCACATATATTGTATAAATTCTGGACGATTAAGTGCATCATCAAAATTATAATTATCTGGTAACTGAGGCAACTCATCTTCATTAATACCAAAGTCCTTATGTCCTAATTCGTTTTCACCAATATATGAACATATGTTATGTGGATTTTGCAAATCTGCAACTGCTAAAAATGGATTATCAGAAGCCTCTTCTTTTAGATAATGAATCATTTTTCTAGTTGTATCTTCATCGTAAAATGTCTCGTAATTAACCGTTATAGCAGGATTATCTCTTTCACTCTTTATCTGCTCATAATCCATTATTTTAAAACCTCGCAAAGCTCCATAGTCATGTCTTTTACCTATATGTACACAATCATAACCATTTTTACTGAATAGATCTCCTAGTGTTTCAATCTCTGTAGAGAATGTATCAAACCCTTGATCAGGTAAATTACTAAGAACCTTCGTTTGATGTGGATATTTAGAACTCCAAAAAGATGCCCTTGCAGGTTGGCATAAAGGACAGGATGTATAAGCATTCTCAAATGTAACACCATTATCAGATAAACTATCAATGTTCGGCGCCTTAACATAATCATTGCCATATGCTTTAAGTGCAGTAGCACTTAATTGGTCACAAATAATCATTAATATATTTTTCATTTCTCTTCTCCTCTTTGCTTCATGGTAGTGTAAAGTTTAACACTACACTATTTGTTTAAATTCTTTATTTATCAAGGGTTTCACAGTTTTTTGCAATAAAATAACAATGACCCCCTATTTTCAGTTATAATTGAAGTTCCAACACACCAAAAATTCCTGAAAGGATGTCATTGCTATGCCTTCAATTATAACTTATTTACTTAATATAATTCAATACCAAAATCAACAAATTTCTTGGTTACTTCTTTTCATCTCTAAATTTATTCCTCTTAAGCAATGGGCTTTTGATGATGCTCATTCACCTAAGTATCAGAAATTCAAGACCGATAAACTACCTATTATTAAACGCTTTGTTAAACAAGATTGGCAATTTTTGACTGAATACTATCTTCTTCGTTATGGTAAACCTTTAAAACCTGTTAGGACTCAAAAAGGTAAAATCCGTAATGTTCCTAACGATACCATTTGCCCTTTATGTGGTGCTCCACAGCAATATATTTACGATAATAATGGTGGTAAAGGCCAATTTAAGTGTAAAGTTTGCCAAAAAACTTTTGTTACGGGTGAACAAGTTTCTTCTCCTCTTGTTCTTAAATGCCCTTATTGCAATCATTCTCTTGTTGCAAAAAAAGATAGGAAACATTTTAATGTACATAAGTGCATTAATAATAAGTGCTCTTATTATATATCCAATGTGAGTAAATTACCTAATGACGTAAAACATTCTGATCGCTATAAGTATAAACTACGCTATATCTACCGTGAATTCTCTGTAGATTTTTTTGCTATGGATTTGGATTCTCTTCCTAAAAATGCTTCTTCTTTTAAATTCCGTAGTAAAAGTGCTTATATCATGGGACTTTGTTTGTCTTATCATGTAAACCTTGGACTATCTTTAAGAAAAACTGCTCAGGCTTTAAAAGACATTCATTGTATTGATATCTCTCATACTATGGTTGCTAACTATGCTCATTCCGCTGCTACTCTTATTAAACCTTTTGTTGATAATTATAATTACAACCATTTCTCTACTATGATAGCTGATGAAACTTATATCAAAGTCCGTGGTATCAAAGGTTATGTTTGGTTCATTATGGATGCTGTTTCTCGTTCTATCCTTGGTTACAGGGTATCTGATAATCGTGGCGTAGGTCCTTGTATCCTTGCTATGCGTATGGCTTTTCGCAATCTTAAAAAGCTTCCTGATAAATTTCGTTTTATTGCTGATGGCTATAGCGCTTATCCTTTAGCTTCTCAACAATTCGCTCTCCGTGAGAAAGATCCTCTTAAGTTTGATATCACTCAGGTAATAGGTCTTTCCAATGATGACGAAGTTTCTAAAAAGTTTCGCCCATTCAAGCAGATTGTAGAACGCCTTAACCGAACTTTTAAAGCTTCTTATCGTATAACCAATGGTTACGATAATTATGATGGTGCTAATTATGCCTTGTCTTTATGGGTAGCTTATTACAATTTCCTACGTCCCCATAAAGTTACTTGCTATAAAAAGCCTTTGAATAGGGTTAATTTGCTCTCCAAAGCTGATAACATGCCTGGAAAATGGCAACTCCTTATATACCTTGGTCAAAAAACCATTCTTCATTTACAAGAGCAACAATCTATCTGTTCTTAGATTTTGAACCAGAGGCACTGATACAGCCATCCCGCAGGGACATGCCCTTGATAGCATCATTAAACAATGCTACAATGCCATGATTACGACGGGATAGGTCTATCTGCTCTTGAGTTTTTCACCGTCGGCACCATTTTTAAGCATTGTTTAATGGTGCTGTCAAGGGTGGCGTAAGTTACCAAGAGCTATTTCTGTTACCTTTTTTTCTTTTAAGGCTTAATTATTTTTTGTTTTTGTTTTTCATAGGCTACTTTACACTACCTGCTTCATTAACATGCTGTAATTATTATTTTTAAAATGAAATAAATATTTCTAAATTAATTATATACAAAATATAACAAAAGATAAATCTTTAATTTTCAACTTATATGCTTTTTCATTGTATTACAATGTTGAAAAATCAAAACCTAACCAAAAGACTATAACATTATCAGCAATTAAAAAAACGGTCATTCAACACAATAATAGTGTATGAATGACCTGGTGTGGTTTGTTTAAAAATCTGTAGATTTCTTAAAAAGAATCTTAGGTTGAATGTTAATTGTTTCAGTAGGATAGTCAGGATGTTCTATTCTATATAACAGCTGTCTGACAAGCCTCTCTCCCAATGCAGCGTTTCTCACTTGAACAGTAGTCAAATCTCCTGACAGATGAGTATATTCTCTACTATCGTCATACCCAGAGATTGCAATATCCTTAGGAACACTATAGTTATTTCTCTTAAGATAATCCAGTACAAAATTAGCAATGAAATCACTAGCACAAACAAAAGCTTCTGGTAATTTATCAAGTTTAGATAGAAAATCATTTATCTCTTCAGCATATGAATATATCCCTATACTATGAGTAAGGCAAAAATCTTTATTGATGGCTAGATCATTTTTTTCCATTGCTGCAACATAGCCTTCGTATCTAGTATGATTGGTTACAGCATAATTTATATCACCAATGAATCCTATTTCTTTTCTTCCTTTTTTGATAATGTTTTCAGTTATGTTAAATATGGCATGATAACCTTCCAGTAAAACCAAATCTCCAGTAAGCTTTGACACTGGTATTGTTGGTACCATATCCAAAAATACTTTTGGTATTTCAAGATTATTTATCAATGACAATATATTATAATCATATACATTAAGTACGATGGTACCTTGTACTGTTCCATCAACTAAAATATCTGGTAATTTATAATCCTTGCCCACTTTGGTAGGAAGATATGTATACATTAAGTTTATGTTAAGCAACGATAAGGTTTTTGCTATATTATGAATTATATCCATCCAGAAAATTGATGATTCAGGACGACATACAATTACGGAGATAGTTGTTTTTTCTACATTAGAATTATTAGGAATCTCAATATTATAATCCTCTTCGTCATCAGTAGCCCGTAATTTTTCATAGCCTAACTCTCTAGATTTATCTAATATTTTCTTGCGTAACGAATCTGAAACTCCTGGATAGTTGTTGTGGACTTTCCAAACAGTTACACGAGATATATTAAGTTGGTCTGCTATAGTTTGCATTGTTATTTTTTTCATTTATACAGCCCCTATTCAATACGTTATTTAACATATGAATTAATAATCTTTTAACATTATTATATCAAATATGTTCAATATCATGAAATACATTAATACTCATGATATTAATTTTTAGTATTAACAATTACTTTATAGATTATAGCATAATGACAAAAAGAGTACAACAATTGTATCATGTTAATTATTCTATTATTTTACTAAAAAACTAGTCCAGCCCCCATAAATGTTAACATTTTAAGTTAACATTATTTTAACATTTTATTAAAGTAAACGTTAATTAACCCAATAAGTTTAATTTTAATTATTAATTTTATACCTAAAACCCCCTAAAAAATCGTATATTATAAGCATATTCAACAACCAAAAGCTTGAAAATGTTAAAAAACGTTGTATTTTTTTATTAAATATGTTAAAGTATAACTATGATAAAAATATGGAGAGGAGAAAATGGTTTATGGTAATGGTTAAGGGAACAAAGAAACAGAAAAAGCAGAAAAGTATAAAAAGAAAATGGCGAAAAGATGATTTTGAATTAACATTGTTAGCAACTCCTACTTTAATATGGTATATATTATTTAGTTTTCTTCCTATGTTTGGAATAATTATAGCATTTAAAAAATATGTCACATTTCCTGGCAAAGGATTTCTCTATAACTTATTTAATAGTGAATGGGTTGGCTTTGATAATTTTAGATATCTTATTAAGTCAAATACAATATTCGTTTTACTTAGAAATACAATAGGATATAATCTTATCTTCATCATTTTGGGAATTATAGTTCCTGTTACTTTAGCAATTATGATAAGCCTTATATATAGCAAAAGAAAATCTAAAACTTATCAAACCATGATGTTCTTCCCTCATTTCATGTCATGGGTTGTAGTCAGTTATTTCGTATATGCTTTCTTAAGTATGGATAAAGGTGTATTCAATAATGTTTTATCATTATTTGGCAACGATACTATCAAATGGTACATGGAATCTAAATATTGGCCCTACATTCTAATATTTATGCAATTATGGAAAACTGTTGGATACAACATGGTAATCTACTTGGCAAGCATCGCAGGAATAAGTTCACAATTATATGAAGCAGCTGTTATTGACGGTGCTTCTAAATGGCAGCAGATAAAATACATAACTCTTCCATCACTCAAAACAATTGTTATCATGATGTTTATTCTTAATGTTGGTCGTATACTTAATTCGGATTTCGGATTATTCTATCAGATAACAAGAGGTATTCCAGGCTCATTATATAATGTAGCATCTACTCTTGATACATATGTATATACTGCACTTCGTTCCGCTTCTCCAATAGGAATGACTGCAGCAGCAACTTTCTTTCAATCAGTAACCGGCTGTATTACTATTCTACTTGCAAATTGGATTGTACGTAAAATAGATAATGAAAATGCTATCATATAGAATGGAGGATTGAACATTATGTCTAAAAAGAAGCACGAAAAAGAAGAAATACTAAAGTTTAATAGAATTAAAAAATCTTCCAATGTCATATTTAACATTATTTTCATTATAACTTCGATTATAAGTATTGCTCCTATTGTATTCGTATTCATGATATCCATAACATCTGAAAAATCATTAGCAAGATACGGTTATCATTTAATACCAAAAGAATTTTCAATGGATGCATACATGTTTTTATACCAAGAAGCAGATGTTATCCTAAAAGCATTATTCATATCAATTCTAGTTACATGCCTAGGAACTATAATCGGTGTTATCCTTACTACGACAATGGGATATGTATTATCAAGACCTGATTATAAATTAAAAGGATTTTTGACTTGGATAGTGTTTATACCAATGATATTCAACGGTGGAATGATTGCTACTTATGTAGTATATACCAACTTTCTTGGATTAAAGGACTCTATTTGGAGTTTGATATTACCATTAGCAGTTAGCTCTTTCAACGTTATCATATGTAAGACATTCTTTAGAACGACAATACCAGAATCTATTATTGAATCTGCTAGGATAGATGGAGCTTCACAATTTAACATTTTCATCAGTATCGTTTTACCTATATCCAAACCAGTAATAGCTACCATAAGTCTATTCTTAAGCTTTGGATATTGGAATGACTGGTTTTTATCATCTTTATACATAAATGATTCAGACTTGCTTTCCTTGCAGGCATTATTGAATAACATACAAAAGAATATTGAATATCTAGCTAATAATCCTACAGCGGGAGTATCTTTACAACAATATAAAAACCAGATGCCAAAAGAAGGGGTTAGAATGGCTATTGCGATAATAATTGCTTTACCAATCGCTTGTATCTATCCATTCTTCCAAAAATATTTTATAACAGGATTAACTATTGGTGCAGTAAAAGGTTAACAGTGATATATCATATTATATTAGTTGAAACAAAGGCTTCTATAATATTATATATATAATCTAATTATCTAATAGACGAATATGTCTATTTCAAAAAAAGGAGGAAAAACATATGAAAAGAAATAAGTTATTTTTATGGGTAGTATTAATTACAATGCTAGTGACTATTGCAGGTTGTGCAAAAAAGACAGACACGAAAGATAATAATACAGATGGTCAAACTTCACAAGAAGAAAATAACGACAGCAGCAAAGAGAATATTCCAACTCTTAAATGGTACACAGTAGGTAATGGAATGCCAACAAATTATGATAAGTGGCAAAAACATATTAATGAATATTTAGAAGAAAAAATTGGGGCTCATGTTGATGTAAGTGTAATTCCTTGGGGTGAATGGGATGATAAAAAGAGTTTGATCGTCAACTCAGGCGAATACTTTGATATTCTCTTCACCAATGAAGCAAGATATAATACAGAAGTTTCATTAGGTACATTTAAAGATATTTCAGAATTAGTAAAAACAGTTACTCCTGATCTATACAATTATATTCCAAAAGATTACTGGGATGCAGTTTCTGTAGACGGGAAAATATATTCTGTACCAACATATAAAGATAGTTCAGCAACACAATACTTAGTATGGGATACTGCTATGGTTGATAAATATGGTATAGATATTAAAAATCTTAAAACTCTTGACCAGTTAACTGATGTTTTCAGAGAAATAAGAGACGGTGAAAATGTTGCACCTTTCAAATTATATAAAAATGGTTTGGATTATGTATTTTTCAACTATGATACTATGCAAGCAGGTCTACCAACATTAGGAGTTCGTTATGACGATGATAAAAGAACTGTTGTTAACACTTTAGAACAACAAGATATACTTGATGAATTAAGTATATTACATGAGTGGTATAAAGAAGGTATAATCAATGCTGATGCACCAGCACTTGATGAGCAATCTGGATACAGAGTTGCATTTATTGCACAAGGATGGCCATCAGCTGCAAAAACAACATGGGGACCTAATACAGGTATAGAAGCAGAAGCAGTACAATTCACAGATACCATTGTATCAAATACAACAGTTGGTGGTTCACTTAACGGTATTTATTCAGGTACTAAATATCCTGAAAAATGTTTGAAACTTATTGAATTAATGAATAAGGATTCATATGTGAGAGATGCATTCTACTATGGACTTGAAGGTGAAAACTTTGAGTATACTGATGACGGAAAAGTGCATAAGTTCAACTCTGATTGGACAATGGCTGGATATACACAAGGTACTTTCTTCAATGTATCCCAAGAAGATACTAGCTCATTCAACCAATGGGATGAAGTAAAAGAATTAAATGCTAATGCTACTCCTTCAGTTTTAATAGGTTTTAGTTTAAATACATCAAGTATCGAAACAGAATTAGCAGAATGTAGAGCTATATATCTAAAATACAGAAGTGAATTATTAACAGGAGCAAAAGATCCAATGGAATTAACTAAAAAAATAACAGATGAACTGAACGCTGCAGGATTCGAAAAAATAATTACTGAAGCTCAAAAGCAAGTTGATGAATTCAGTAAATAAAACATCCTATTATATGTGACAAATTATTTTAATAATCTTTTATGGCAAGTGTTAAGGTTAAGTCAATAATCTTTTAAAGAAGTCATTATCATTAAAGATTAGAGCTTATAGTTGACCCTTGCCATAAATATTAAATAAATAAAGTAAGGGGGACATACTAATGGCAAAAATTATTGGAAATAGTTTATCTAACATTCCATGGCAGGAAAAACCTGAAGGTTATGAAATGCCTATATGGAGGTATAAAAGTAACCCTATAATCAAACGAAATGCTATACCTTCATCTAATAGTGTATTTAATAGTGCGGTTGTACCATTCAAAGATGGTTATGCAGGTGCTTTTCGCTGTGATAGCAAATCAGTTAGTATGGATATTTTTGCGGGTTTTAGTAAAGATGGTGTTAATTGGGAAATCGAGCATGAACCTATCGTTTTTCAAAGTGACAATACTGAATTATTAAAAAAAGAATTTCGTTATGATCCAAGGATTTGTTTTATAGAAGATAGATATTACATAACTTGGTGTAACGGATATCATGGACCTACAATAGGTATAGGTTATACATTTGATTTCAAGGAATTCTTCCAAATGGAAAATGCATTTCTTCCTTTTAATAGAAACGGTGTACTTTTCCCAAGAATGATTAACGGAAAATATGCTATGCTCAGTAGACCTAGCGACAATGGGCATACACCTTTTGGAGATATTTATTATAGTCAAAGTAATGATTTGGAATATTGGGGTCACCACCGTCATGTTATGGCTACTATACCTGGTAATGATTCAGCTTGGCAGTCTACAAAGATAGGTCCTGGACCAATTCCTATTGAGACAGATGAAGGATGGTTATTGATATATCACGGGGTAATTACTACATGTAATGGATTTGTCTATAGGATGGGTTGTGCATTACTTGATATCAATGAACCATGGAAGGTAAAATACAGATCAAAAGACTATATAATGACACCAACAACAGATTATGAATGCATCGGTGACGTACCAAATGTTATATTCCCATGTGCCGCACTAACAGATGCTGATACTGGAAGGATAGTATTATATTATGGATGTGCGGACACTGTAACAGGTTTGGCTTTCACTACAGTTGATACATTATTGGATTATCTAAAAGCTAACTCACTCTAATAAAAATCACTTATATTTAATAAGAATCTTATATAAAATTTGTAGTTATGAATCATGCTAATATATGAAGATGCAAAGTCCATTGATGTCTCTGCATCTTTATTAAATTTCACCAAACATATTAACCCTAGTTAAGTATTAAATAATAATAAAAAAGCTATCAATTATATATTATAAACACCATTTAAAAACGTAATTTTTGTTTACAAATATTTATTATTTCTTCTTCAGAAAAATCTACGTCGCTATCAAGGATATATATAATATTATCTTTTTGAATGATAATTTCTGATTTATTATTCCATAAATAGTAACCTCTGTCCACTTCCCATAAATCATTATGTAGTCTACTGATATTACTTTCTTCTTCCTTAGCTTTTTCTAAATCACCGTACTCTTTATATTCTAATATTCTCTTTTCTGATCGCTTTTTTTGTTTTTCCATATATCCATCAAAGACATAATCTGCTATACTCTTATTTCTACATTTAATGTATATAGTACTTACAGTCATAATTTCATTCTTGTCAGCTTTTCTTCCAAGGCTTTCATAATAATCTATATATACAGGAACCAATATACTTGATTTTTCATGGGTATGAAACCTTTTTGGCTCATCCATGGTACCAAAATCTGAAAGCTCTAAAACTTTTATTTCTTCAGGAACATCATCATTGTTTTCAAAACTTCTAAAAGTAAGCATGATGCTCATTGTAATACTAGAAGTAAAAATAATAGCAGTTATTATACTAACCGTCAAAACGAATATAATATTATGTTTACGGGTGTTTTTCTTTGTTTTGATTCTTTTATAACAATACCTTCCAACTATAAATGAAACAATGGCAGGAATAAAAGCTATTACTCCCTTAATATTTTTATAACCATCAGTAACAGCTAAAAAAGTGCAAATTATATATACCGCAATCAAACTCCATGTCATTACCGTTAAAACCAACTTGGTTCTATACGATATATAAACCAAATCTTTACCTCTAGCTACATTAATCTTATTTCTTATGAACCAGATTAGTGTTGGAATATACAAAAACAAAATAATCAGTAATAAAAAAGCAGGTGATATTATAACAAATAATGAAATATTACTAAACAAATCACTATAATCAAAGTTTAGTGCTTGAATAAACCCCATAACTAACATTAGAGCTATAACTAGCATACCTATAAAATCTGTTTTTAGAAATATATTCTTAATTATTCTATATTCTTCTTCACTATCAGTATGTATTGGTACGGCATCTACATTCTTCTCTTTATAAAAGATCTGATATAATTCATTACTTGTACAATATTCCCATCCACTATCTTCACATAACTCTCTATAATCTTTTTCTTCCTCATAGTTTGGATAATCAAATGGGGTTGTATGATAAAAAAGACTGACATTAAATGTTATATCTCTGGGAGCAGTTTTCTTGAACACAAGAGTATTCCTCTTAATCTCAGAAAGCATTAACCCCATAGCTGCTTTCTTTTCAAGATATTTCTCTAGAGTTTTATACTCTGTAATAGAAGTGAATCTAATAACTTTCTTGGTGTCTTTACTCATTTTTATCATCTCCCAACATCAAATTGCCATCTGCCACTAACTGTTTTAATCTAATATGTTCTTGTCTTAATAAATCTCTTCCTTTATCTGTTAGTTCATATATCTTTTTACTCTCTTCTGTAGATACTTTCATAACAATATCTTCTTTTTCAAATCTAGATAAAAGTGAATATAAAGTTCCTGCTCCTACCTTCACTCTACCTTCTGTCATTTCTTTTATATTTTTCATTATCCCGTATCCATGAATCGGCTTAATCAAGTTAAGAAGGATATAATACATAGGCTCTGTTAAATTTTGGAGTTGTTTTCTTGCCATTATTAATACCTCCATATATCAAATATAGATATATTATATATCAATATTCGATATATATCAATACTAGATATATTATTACTTCTAATTAGCCATAGCTATTGATTATTATTCAATATATAGAATGAAGCTATCAAAGCATAAAAAAAGAACCTTAATTATAAGGTTCTTAAGCAATGTCATATGGATTATTCCCTTAACGATAAAGATAGTATTTCTTTAGTACTTTATCAAAATCCATAATCTTTTTTCTCTGTTTTTCAATAAATTCTTCTGCATCAAATTCTTTTTTTCTTATTTCATCTGTTCCAAGCAGAAGATCAATGAAATGATGTCCACCTTCTTTGAAAGGTTTTAACCATTCAAATTCTTTGTTGCTATTTTTAATCTCATCCAATAAGTATAAACCTGTCTTAAAAGGTTCAAAACTATTTCTGTCCATTACGTGTATCTGTATTCCTTTGCAGTCCATATCCTTATATTTAGAGAAAGTTGGCTTAAAATACGTTTGTCTGAATTTGACACCTTTCAATCTTTTTTCATTCATGGCATGAATAACTTTTTTAGTGTCAAGCCAAGGTGCCCCTATTATTTCAAAAGGTTTCGTTGTCCCTCTCCCTTCTGAAACATTAGTTCCCTCAAAAACACAGGTACCTATATATACCAATGCAGATTGGATTGTTGGTATATTAGGCGATGGCATGATCCACTGCAGGTCTGTTTCATCATAATACATTTCTCTCTTCCACCCTGTGCAAGGCACAACTGTCAAATCGCAATCAATTTTTTTCTGTTCATTTATAAGTTTAGCAAACTCCCCTATAGTCAAAGCATATCTTGTAGGCATAGAATATTTTCCTACAAAAGATTGAAATCTCTCATCTAATAAAGTTCCCTCAACTTTAGTTCCGCCTAATGGGTTGATTCTATCTAAAACTACAAAAGGTATTCCTTTTTCCCTACACCCTTCCATAGCATATGTCATTGTATATAGATATGTATAAAATCTAGCTCCTACATCTTGGATATCAAATATGACGATATCTATATCTTTTAACATTTCGCTGGAAAGACGCTTATTCTTACCATATAAAGAATATACAGGTATATTGGTATCTTCATCCATATATGATTCAACTTTCGCACCTGCTTGTACATTCCCTCTTACTCCATGTTCTGGAGAATAGAGGCAACAAAGATTATAGTCCCTGTCAATAATATCGATTGTTGCCTCTAAATTCTTATCTACACCTGTTGGATTAGTTATAAGCCCTATTTTTTTACCCTTTAATAAATTATTTATGTTATTAATATTGTCTATTCCGTTTTTAACCTTAATGTTCATTTTTATAACTCCTCCAAGGCTAGATAGAACTCTCTTCAATAAATATGTAATATCCTCCAATAGTAGGAGAACATTGTTTTTCTAGTAATCGTAAATTAGGTAACTCGTTTTTCATTCTATGAATAACAGTATTTCTGACAAGTGGTATCTTCATGATACTTCCTGAAAATGTTACGTAACCATTACTGAAATTCATAGAGTTGTATAAAGTCTTTATTATATCAAACAAATGTTGCCCTGCCCTTACTAAGATGTCTATAGCTGTTTTGTCATTTTTTTCAGCTTCATTCAATATTATAGGAACTATGGAAGCAATTTGCCCTTTTGGAGAATTATAAACAAAGTCAATAAGATATTTTATTTTGTCAATGCCCATATGTTTTAATATCTTATCACTTAGATTACTGAATTCTCTTCTTTCATCTCGCTCTTTTACAATACATCTTATAGCTTCCATTGCAATATGATATCCACTGCCTTTATCATCAATTAAATGTCCCCAGCCACCACATCTTTCTATAATGTTGCCTTTCTTTCCATAACCAATTGAACCTGTTCCAGAAATAAGTAATATTCCATCTTTTCCTTCTAAATAACCATACATAGCTAATTTTGCATCATTAGTTACAATAATTTTTGTATCGTAATATTTACTCAGATAAGATTCTATCTCTTCTAATGCATTGCCTGTTTCAGCACCAGCTGCACCAACTACAATCCCTTTACATTCTGAAGCTGTCAATGAATCCCTACATTCATCTATTCCTGTTTTAATATTCCTAAGAGCTTCTTTCTTATCTACAACAACACTTCCAAAAGAACTAGTTGCACTAGATAGAAGTTTGCCCTCAAGACTGTAAGCTTCACAACTTGTCTTGGTGCCTCCTGCATCAACTCCTATAATATATTGCATATAAATATCACCTTTAATCCTAACACAAGTTATTATTTTGAATATTTCTAGTATATTTATTATATAATATATAGAATCTGATTTCAACCTTTATTTGTATTATATGAAATATTATTTCAATATTTATTAATAATATTACCCTGCACAAGCTGTAAATTCCTGTCTGCAGGGTAATAATATTTTTAATTTATAATCTTAACCTAGCTATTATTTCTCTTGTTTTTTGTAGATACTCCTCATTCTTGTCAAAGTTATCTTTTACTACTCCAACAAACAACAAGTCTACAATAAATAATTGAGCATATCTAGATTGTACTGCTCCAATTCTTATTTCATTTTCTCTATTAGGTAAAAGCAAACACATATCTGCTATAGATGATAAAGGTGATTTTCCGCATTTGGTAACAGCTATACACTTAGCACCCTTACTCTTAGCAGTCTGCACTGCTATATTCACTTCCTTTGTTTTGCCACCATATGAAAATGCAACAACTGCATCCTTATCAGTAATATGAACAGAACTGGCTACTCCAAGGTTATAGTCTGGATAATATACACATTTTTTATTTATTCTTACGAGTTTTTGAAGCATGTCCTCTGCTACGATACCTGAGGCACCTATTCCAAATAGATATATGGTTTCGGCTTTTCTCAAAACATCAATTGCAGCTTCTAATTGTTTAGGTTTCAGCAAATTATATGTCTCATTTAATGTGGATGTAATGTTTAGCATAACTTTTTTAGTCATCTCTTCAAAACTATCATCTGAATGTAAAAGAAAGTCTAGATATTCACTATTTTGAGACTCAACATCTCTAGCAAGCTGTATCATCATCTCACTATAGCTGTCATATCCTAGTTTACGAGTAAATCTCACAACAGATGCAGGCGATACTTTACTTATTTTTGCAAGTTCATTGGCATTCAATCCCAATACTTTGTTAGTGTTCTTAAGTATATAATTAGATATTTTACTCTCTGAAACAGTAAATTCTTCAGATAACTGATTAATTATTGATAAACAACCCATAATATCACTCTTTCTAATTAAGTTTTTTTGCACCTTCAATGTGATTTTCATATGTCTTATATATTTATTATATTATATAATGATGATTTGTAAATCATTTCTTAATAAGATGCTTGCTGTCTTTCGCCTTTTTTCTATTGTTAAGTTTTATTATATATACTTTTATAGAATTATGCAATATTATTTCATAGTTTTTTATGTTTTTATGTAATTAAATTTCTTAAAGGTATTCTATGAGATTTTGAAATATAAAAAATCATTAAGAACTTGGTTAATATCTGTATATAAAAACCTCCTTAACAAAAATCGATTTTATATCTTGTTAAAGAGGTTTTTTTATTATTTATTCAATTTTTCTAACTTGATTAAATCTCTTCCAAAGGCTTAGTATTTCCCACTACTGATTTTGGATAATTCAATGGTTTAGCCCATTTCACAGCATTTTTGATTACTTTGATGACAGCTTCGTTCTTATAAGTTGGATAGGATTCGTGTCCTGGACGGAAATAGAATATCTTACCTAATCCTCTTTTATAAGTTACACCGCTTCTGAATACTTCTCCACCTGCAAACCAACTTATGAATACAAGTTCATCAGGTGCTGGTATTCCAAAAGGTTCTCCATACATCTCTTCATGCTCTAATTCTATGTATTCTCCAATTCCTTCAACTATTGGATGAGAATAATCAACTACCCATAATCTCTCTTTTTCTCCTTGTTCTCTCCATTTTAACTCTCCAGTATTGGTTCCACATAGTTTTGTAAAAATTTTTGAACCATGTCCTGAATGCAATACTATGAGTCCCATTCCATGTAGCACTCTCTGTCTTACCTTCTCAACAACTTCATCCAAAACTTCTTCATGGCTCATATGTCCCCACCATAATAATACATCTGTATCATTTAATACCTCATCTGTAAGTCCATTTTCTGGTTCATCAAGTGTAGCAGTTCTAATTACTAATTGTTTATCTACACCTAGCTGTTTTTTTAGTTCTTCATGTATTCCATTAGGATATACTTTTCTTACTTCTTCATCACTTTTTTCATGTCTGAATTCATTCCAAATAGTTACTTTGATATTTTCCATCATTATCCTCCTAATAATTAATCTTTATCCATTTTCTTTCTTTGTCAGATTGTAACATAGTATCTAGAATCACTTGATTGATATAACCATCTTTTAAGTTACCAGCTAAACCGTCACCTTTTCCATTGATTATATTAATGAATTGCTGCATTTGACTCATTTTGAATTCATCTGGAATAGTGACCTCTACAAAGTGACAGCCTCTTGCCATAACATCGCTATAACACATTTCTAAAGTATCCTCTTTTTCAAGATTATATCTCAATGCGCCTTTCTCGCCATATATCTCCAGTGATTGGTAATTCCCTCTACCATATGCAAAACGTGAGCTGGTAACTGTCCCAGATATATTGTCATCAAGCTTGATAAGTGCATTAAAATAATCATCAACATCTACTGGTAACATTTTATCACCATCTTGTTCACGTCTGGATTCTATAAAAGTACCACTATCCCCTGAGACTTCTGTTATGTCTCCTACAATAAATGAAATCAAGTCTATCATGTGACAACCTATATCGCCTAATGTACCAGAACCGCTTCTTAATTTGTTGAATCTCCAGTATAGTGGTATCTCCTTAGAATTAGCCCATGATTGATAATAACTTCCATACACATGGCGAATCTTACCAATAAAACCACTTTGAACTAAATATCTGGCATATCTTGCTGCTGATTTGAACCTGTACGAAAAACATACCATATGATTAACATTTTTACTATAGCACATGTCACATAGTATTTTTGCCTGTTCCCTGTTCAATGTTATAGGTTTCTCTAAAGCAAAAGGTTTGTTTTTCTCTATAGCATACCTAGCAATGTCAAAATGAGTATCATTGGGAGTACATATGGACACCGCATCTACATTCTTATCATCAATCATTTCCTTATAATTCCTGTAACACATGTTATTATTGATATTAAGTTTATGACTATACTCTTCTAGCCTAATTTCATCTACATCACATAATGCTACAACTTCTCCCCCATGGCTGTCAACAATACCATTAATATGAGTATCAGAAATTTGTCCTAATCCTATTACTCCCATTCTAATTTTATTTTTCATTTTACACCTCTCCTTTCTAATATTTAGTTAATATCCTTGACCTAAAACCCTGTAAAATACTTAGTTAACAGGATATTAATAAATAATTATAAAATATTATTCTTTTTTAAATACAACTGTATTGTAGCAAACAATGTGCTATAATAAAATAAACAAAATCGTATCTTTTATCCTATTTCGACTTAAAATATGGAGGTGATTCTTATGTTCAAAATTAAAACAAATATCTTGCCAAAAACAATAAATATGGGTTTCATTAATTATGTCACCCCTTGGTCTCATTTTGAAAGAGTCTCTGATGAATATATAATGTATATAATAAAAACTGGAGATTTATACTTAACTGTAGACAAAAAGAATTATCATTTAAAAGAAAATGATGCTATCTTTATAGAAAAAGGACTATTTCACACTGGATATAAAAAAGCCCCTTGCAGCTACTATTACATACATTTTGAACATGCTAATATTGCTAATGTTAATATTAGCAATGGTAGGATTAATGATTTAATGAAAGATATCAGAAAGCGTTGGATATCCAGTTCTATCTGGTCCACCTACGAAGATGAGGATTCTAATATATATATCCCCACATTATGTAATATTGGTAACTTGTGTAATGATATATTTAATCTCCTAGATAAAGCACTAGATATAATCTTTTCCAAAACCGAATACTATAAGCTTCAGATTTCATGTATCTTCAATGAGATACTTATACTATATGCAAAAGCTTATATTAATTCGTGTATTGAGGATAATGAGAATAAGAATACATACCATACTATTTCCAATCTAATATTTTTTCTCAATAAGAATTACCCCAAGAATATAACGATTGAAATTGTTGAAGAGATAACTCATTTTAATTATGACTATATGAATCGACTATTCAAGAAAAACACTAACTATACTATCATGGAATATTTAACAAAAATTAGGATAGATACAGCTAAGTCATTAGTCGCAAGTACTTCCATGAAATATTATGAGATAGGTCAGTATGTTGGATATAATAATCAATATTACTTTAGTAGAATATTCAAAAAAATAACAGGAATGACCATATCCAAATATGCTAAAACCCATAGATACCTATAAAAAATTTTGGTCCATTAATGAGAGAATTAAGTCAAAATTATACTATAGCCACAATAGAATATTTTGGAGTTGGTTTTAGTGATGAAATAGATACTCTAGAACAACAGTAACCGAAAAAATTATATTTATAACTTTAAATATTATATCTTATAATATTTATTTAATATCTTATTTGACATTTACATATACTATAAGTATAATGTAATTGTACAATATATTGTACATAAGAAAGGGGTTATAATATGATAGCTACTAATTATTCAAATGCTAGACAAAAGTTCAAAGAATATTGTGATATTGCAAACGATGATTTTGAAACTATTATTGTGACACGCAAAAATGGCGGAAATGTTGTTATGATGAGTGAAACTGAATATAACAATCTATTAGAGAATATATTCGTTATGGGTAATAAAACCAACTACGAACATATTATGAAATCCATAGACCAACTAAAAAAAGGTCATGCAAAAAAGAAAAATCTTATAGAGGTAGAATAATATGAATAAAGTATTTTCTGATCTAGCATGGCAAGATTATACCTCTTGGTTAATTGAAGATAAAAAAATCCTAAAGCGTATAAACACTTTACTTAAAGATATTGATAGAAATGGAAACATAGGATTGGGTAAACCAGAGCCGCTTAGATACAATTTAAGAGGTTATTGGAGTAGAAGAATTACAGATGAACATAGATTGATATATAAAATTGAAGATAATGAAATTTTGATTGTAGCATGTAAAGGACATAATAACTAATCAAAGAAAGCTACTGCTTCTATTTATAGTACAGTAACTTTCTTTTGGTATTCTTCAATCCTATATAATATTACACTAACAATCTATTGCCCATAATAAGCATTAACCCCATGTTTTCTTAGATAATGTTTATCTAGCAAATCTTGGCTCATCTTATGTGCGAATATATCATTTTTTATAGTAAAAGTTTTAACTGCCATCTTAGCAACTTCTTCAAGAACTACGGAATTATAAACAGCATTATGAGCATCTGTCCCCCAAGTGAATGGTCCATGTTCCTTAACTAGTACAGCTGGAACTTCCATGGGATTATGACCGTCAAATGTCTCTATTATAACCTTACCTGTCTGTTTTTCATATTCCTTTTGTATTTCTTCAGCTCTCATAGCTCTAGTACATGGAATATCTCCATAAAAATAATCTGCATGTGTTGTACCAAGTGGTGGAATATTGACACCAGCTTGTGCATAACTAGTCGCCCATTCAGAATGAGTGTGGGCAACTCCTCCAATTTCTCCAAAGGCTTTATATAATTCCAAATGTGTTGCTGTATCAGAAGATGGCTTGTAATCACCTTCAACAACATTCCCATCTAAATCAATGACTACCAGTTTATCTATAGTCAAATCTTCGTATTTTACTCCACTAGGTTTTATTACAACTAGATTTTTATCTCTATCAATACCACTAACATTTCCCCATGTGTAGACTACTAAACCTTTTTTGGGTAATTCAAGGTTGGCTTCCAAAACTTCCTGCTTCAATTTTTCTAACATATTATCCCTCCCTAGTTAGAGATTGACTTAATTTCTTAAGCCTTTTCATTACGTTATTTTCACCTGTACCAAAATATTGGTACAATCTTTTGTACTCAGCAAATAGCTTGTTATATATCTGAACATTCTCTTCAATTGGTACATAACTTTCATCTTTTACCTTTGCCATATGTTCTGATGCTTCTATAATCGAATCATATCCGCCATTGCATTTTCCTGCTGCAACCGCTCCAAACATAGCTGAACCTAGGGCTGGAGTCTGTTTTGAAGCTGAAATCTTAATCTCCATATTAGTTACATCAGAATATATCTGCATTAACATCCTATTTTTTTCAGGCAAACCGCCACAAGCATATAGTTCTTTAACAGGAACCCCTGCTTCCCTGAATGTTTCTATGATCATTCTTTTACCAAAAGCTGTAGCTTCAATCAACGCTCTATACATCTCTTCTGGCTTTGTCAACAATGTCATTCCCAAAAACATACCTGTAAGATTGGTATCAACTAATGTTGATCTATTCCCATTCCACCAATCAAGGGCTAACAAACCACTTTCACCAGGCTTTAACTTGTTGGCTTTTTCTTCTAGTAGATTATGAATATTTATATTTCTTTCTTCTGCCTCTTGCATATAACTCTCAGGAATACAATTATTGACGAACCATTCAAAAATATCTCCTACAGCTGATTGTCCCGCTTCATATGCAAAATACCCTGCAACTGCTCCATCTTCTACTACTCCACACATACCATCAACTATTTTTTCTTTATCTCCTAGTAAAATATCACATGTTGATGTGCCCATTATCATAAGCATCTTGCCCGGTTTAACTACTTTGACTGCTGGAGCCGCAACATGAGCATCTACATTACCCACAGAAACTGCAATACCTGATCTAAGTCCCATCTTTTCAGCCATAGCTTCTGTCAATTCTCCTGCTTTACTTCCAATTGGTTCAATAGGACCTGTTAACTTATCATCTACTAAATTCTCTAGTCGTTGATCTAGAGCCTTGAAAAACTCTTTATCGGGAAAACCTTTCTGCTTATTCCAAATGGCTTTATATCCAGCTGTACAACTGTTTCTCACTAGATTGCCTGTAAGCTGCATTGTAATCCAATCTGTAGCTTCCATAAAATATTCTGCCGCTTCATATATTTCTGGTGCTTCATTCAATATCTGCCATATCTTTGGTATGAGCCACTCGGAAGATATTTTCCCTCCATATCTACTAAGGAATTCTTCATTTCTTTCTCTGGCTATAGCATTTAGCCTGTCAGCTTCATCTTGAGCCGCATGATGTTTCCATAATTTTACCCATGCATGTGGATTCTCTTTATACTGATTAAGTTGACATAAAACTTTCCCCTCTTTATTGACAGGCATCATAGTACATGATGTAAAATCGATTCCTATTCCAATAATGTCACTCACATCTACTCCTGATATTTCAACTGCTTTTGGCACTGCTGTTTCCAATACATATAAATAATCATCTGGATTTTCAAGAGCCCAATCATGTTCTAACTTAATATCACTATTAGGTAATTTTTCATCAATTACTCCATCAGGATATGCTGTAACAGCCTCTCCCAACTGCTCTCCTGTATTAACGTCAATAACAACTGCTCTACCTGATTGTGTTCCATAATCTATACCAATTGTATATTTGCTCATATTAATCCCCTTTCTGATAAATGAAATATCAACTTATGATTAAATACCTTTACCTATATGGTAATAGATATCATTCCATCTCAATTCTTTCTTGAAATCTTCTACATCAGTATCTTTATCAATAACAACCAATTCAATATCTGCCATTGAAGCAAAATCCCTTAGATGTTCAGTAGTTATTGCTTTACTGAATCCTGAATGATGGGCGCCACCAGCATATATCCAAGCTGCTACAGAAGTTTTCATGTCAGGTAATGGCTTCCAGCAAACTCTGGCAACAGGTAGATTAGGTAAGTCAGCAAGTGGCTTGACAACTTCTAACTCATTAACTACCATTCGAAATCTACTTCCCATATCCATTATTGAAGCATTTATCGCTTTACCTTCTGGAGTATTGAACACTAATCTGACAGGATCTTCCTTTCCACCTATTCCCAGTGGATGTACTTCAAGTGAAAGCTTAGTTCCTTGGGATATTGATGGACAAACTTCCAACATATGTGAACCTAAAACCATCTCATTATCTTTATCCATGTTGTAGGTATAATCTTCCATGAATGAGGTACCACCTTCTAGTCCATAGCTCATGACTTTCATAGAACGAACTAAAGCAGCTGTTTTCCAATCTCCTTCTGCTCCAAATCCATAACCCTTTTCCATTAAACGTTGTACCGCTAAACCAGGTAACTGTGTTAATCCATAGAGATTTTCAAAAGTTGTAGTAAAAGCTTTGAATCCGCCTTCTTCTAAAAATCTAGTCAATGCTATTTCTATCTTAGCAGCCTCAATGAGAGATTCTCTCATGTCACCCTTTTCTTTTAATTTCTCATCAACAATATACTTTTCTTCATAGTCCTTTAATATTGCATCTATCTCATCTTGTTGTATTGTTTCAAGATGTTTAGTTAAATCACCTAATCCATATCCACTTACTGAATACCCAAACTTGATTTGAGCCTCAACCTTGTCTCCTTCGGTAACTGCAACTTCTCGCATGTTATCACCAAATCTTGCTATCTTTAATTGTTTACTATCATGCCAAGCCGCCGCTGCTCTTATGAAAGTCTCTAATTCATGTATTGGTTCCTCATCTTCCCAATAACCTACTATGACCTTTCTCTCTTTTCTTAATCTGCTTCCAATAAAACCGAATTCTCTACCACCATGAGCAGTTTGATTGAGATTCATAAAATCCATATCGATTTCTGACCAAGGAATACATCTGTTAGATTGTGTATGAAATTGAACAAAAGGTTTTTTTAGGTTAGTAAGTCCTGCTATCCACATTTTTGCAGGTGAAAATGTATGCATCCACGTAATTAATCCTATACATTTTTCATTATGATTTGCTTCTAAACATATTTTGTAGATTTCATCATTAGTAGTAACAGTTGGCTTATAGATTATTGAAACAGGAAAATTAACCTTTTCATTTAATCCCTGAGCTATTGTCTCTGCATCAACAGCAACTTGCTTCAAAGTTTCTTCCCCATACAGATGTTGACTTCCTGTTACAAACCATATTTCCATTTTTTTTATGTTCTCCACATTAATCTCCTTCTTTCTTTTTTTATTTTATATATTAAATAATATATACTTACATATATTACTATTTTACTGTAATTCGTACGTACAAGTTAGGTTAAAAAAAATTATTTTATTTTTTTTGATGATTCCCTTACTATTAGTGTTGGTCTCATCTTTTCTTTTATAACTAGATTTTGATTATTGATAATCTTAATCAATGATTTAGCTGCTTTGGAACCCAGTGCAGACTTAGGATGTGCAATTGTTGTCAGCTTTGCAGATTCAGCTATCTTAGAATTATCAAAACCTATTACTGAATAATTCTCTGGTACATTTATTCCAGCTTTATCAAATATCTCTAATATCCTAAGAGCTATCTGGTCATTATAACAAACCACTGCTGTACAATCCCTCAATCTCTCTATAATTATTTTACTGTATGATTCATCCTTGTAGAAAGTACCAATATCTTCAGTACTAAACCACATGGTTCCTTTTTCTGAGATTGGCAAATCATGCTTCCTTAAACAATTTATGAATCCTTCATATCGTCCATGTCCTTGAATATCGTCACTCTTGAAGATTCCGCCTATATTCTTATGCCCTAATTCAACTAAGTGTTCTGTTGCCATAAAACCTGCTAGATTGTCATCTTCCTCTATGTAAGAAGCAGATATATTGTTATAGTGTCCATGTATATATATGATTGGAATCCCTCTATCTATGAATTTCTGATATATATCTTTATTAGGATTAGGGAAAACACTCTTTGTAGGTTCAATAATAAGACCTGCCAAATTATTGTTTAATAAATTAGTAAGAACCATTCTCTCTTTTTCAATTTTATTATTGGTACTACCCAAAAGAATACTATAATTTTCTTCGCTCAATACTTCTTCTATTCCTGTTATGATATCAGGGAATATATAATCTTTTAAATAAGTTATTACAACACCAATTAGTTTACCCTTGTTCTTTAAATGAGCTGATGGGTCAGATACAAATGTACCTTTCCCTTGCTGTTTATATAACCATCCTTCATTAACTAATCTATTTATGGCTGTTCTTACAGTATGTCTACTGATATTAAACTTCTCCATTAGTTCATTTTCTGAAAAAATCTTATCGTTATGTTTCAGATCACCATTTTTTATATATTCTATAATAAAATCCATTAATTGTTTATACTTTGGTTCCTTACCAATATTCATTTATAGCACACCTCATCTAACTTGTTCGTATAAGCTAATATTATCATACATACAAGTATATGTAAAGTGCTAACTACTGAATGCCCATAGATTTTTAGATTGTTTCATAAAAACATCTATATCCCATTCTTTATTGCTTCTTTCTATACTATTTGGGTCATGCACTGTTATTTTCCCCTCATCTGTAATACCTGTCAAAACAATGAAATGACCTGTTGTAGTAAAATCTCCTGGTCTCAAACTAACAACTATTGGATTACCCTCTCTTAGATTTGATTTAATAGTTTTTTCACTTAACGGTAATACTGTTGAATTCAATCCAAAGGATTCGGCACCATCTGTCATAAGAGACCAGCTAGACCCTGAACCTTCTACAAAGTACCCGTTCTCATAACTGAAATCTGATACAAATTTTGGATTTTTCTCAGTATCACCAGTAAGTGCCACTATGACCATTGATAAAACTGTTGGTCCACAACCGGAAAGTCCTATTGGAGAATTTCCGTAATTATAATATCCCCAACGTTGGTCCCATTGTAAAAATAGTGGTATATCGCCTTCCTTATATTCCTGAGTGATGTCTATTGAACTATCCTCATCTACTGCTGGATATTTATTGGGATAATCTAGGACAAATTTTATTGTCTCTGGATTTCTTACTATAAGTTCTAAAAGTTCATCTGGGTAGTTTTCTACATTCTTTAATATGGTTTTTACATCTGGATACTTTCCAGCTAATTCTATAAGTTCTTCTCTATTAGGTATATCAGCTGGATATTCTTCTGTAGGTTCAGGGGCAGTTACATTTTCTCTTGTTGTAACTTCTCTCTCATATTCAAAATTAATTTCTTCACTTCTAACATTGTTTGCTATAGAGTTGCCCTGATTTACTATTTTGTAAGCCATAAAAGCTATTAAACCACAACTTAATAAAAAGAATATGACACCTGTTGCTGTTCGGCGATTTTGTTTTCTATTAGTATTATTACGTACCTTGCTATAATTATCTGGATAGTTCTCCACATCAATCTTTCCTTTCATGTTTTTCTTAACTATATCATAAATTAGGTTAGGAAAAATTGCTTTTTGATAAATTATTTCTTAAGATTTTATAAAGGTGTTTTTTATTATATTTTATTAATCATACTGGCATTATAAGCCGCACCAAATCCATTATCTATATTAACCACTGAAACACCAGATGCACAGCTATTCAACATGGAAAGTAACGCTGACAAACCATTGAAGTTAGCCCCATAACCAACACTTGTTGGAACTGCTATGATTGGCTTATCCACCAAACCTCCGACTACACTGGCTAATGCTCCTTCCATACCAGCTATTACGATAATGACCTTCGCTTCCCTAATGATATCTAGTCTAGCATATAACCTGTGAATGCCTGCTACACCAACATCAGTTATTACCTCTACTTTGTTTCCAAGTATTAAGGCAGTTTCTTTTGCTTCTTCAACTACTGCCAGATCAGAAGTACCTGCTGAAACTATAGCAATATAAGATTCCGTTCTTGGAATTTTATTTGTCTCATAAGTTATGGTTCTTCCTAATTCGTTATATCTTAAATCCTTATGGAGATCCTTAACTTCTTCAAACATCTCCTTACTTGCTCTCGTTGCCAAAATATTATTATTTTTAGTTAACATGAATTTTATTATTTCTCTAACTTGAGATATAGTTTTATTTTCGCAATATATCACTTCTGGATATCCTACTCTGATTTCTCTATGATTATCAATCTTAGCAAAACCAAGGTCCTTGAATGGCAGGTCTTTTATTGCTCCATATGCTTCATCTACAGATATATCATTATTTTTCAATTGCTCCAACAGCTGTATAATATCTTTTTCATTCATCCTTATCACCTGCCTCAATATCTTTTATACTGAAATTACCCATTTTATAACCTTGTAAATCTAATGTAGTATAGTCAAAACCTATTTTTGAAAAATAATCAGTAATATTACCTCTTACTTTTTCATCATATATCTTACCTAAATCATTCTTGGTCAATTCTATTCTCGCTAAGTTTCCATGTACTCTCACCCTACATGCTCTCATACCCTTATTCATCAAATATTTTTCTGCTTCTTCTATCCTAGATAAGGTAGTATTTTCTATTACTGTATCATGGGGTATTCTAGTCAAAAGGCAGGCATAGGAAGGTTTATTCCATACTTCTAATTGTTTATTCCTCGCCATCTCTCTAATATCAGATTTAGTAATCTCACATATCAGTAAGGGGCTTACAATCTCTAATTCTTTCAATGCTTTCATACCTGGTCTATAATCTTTTATATCATCAAAATTGGTTCCATCAATAATGTATTTGTAATTTTCATTCTTAGCCTTTTCCTTAATCTTTTGGAAGATATATTTTTTACATAGATAGCATCTATCTATTGGATTATTCTTTATATCTTCTACAATATCCACCTCTAAAAAATCATGTTTTACTCCTATTTTTTGTGTAAATTCTATGGATTCTTCAATTTCCCAGTTTGCTATATAAGGGGAGTTTATTGTTACAGCCTTTACATTATCGCCTAATGCCTCTTTTGCTGCATACAGCAAAAAAGTACTGTCCACTCCTCCTGAAAAAGCTATTATTACCTTTTCTAATTTTTTCAAGTACTGTATTAATGTATTGTATTTGTCCATAAGCATTCTCCAATCAAGTTAATTTATATATTTCATCATAAATAGTTCTTATTGGTACTTCATTTTCCTTTGCCAATCTTTTACATACTTCATATTCAGGTTTCATTTTTATGACTTTACCATCTAATAGTCCTTTTTTTATTGGTATATCTCCATATTTTGTTGAAATGATTATGAACTCTCTGTCCAGCATTACTTTTTCAACTGTATATTTTCTAAGACCTAAGGTAGTTGTCTCCACTAGTAATACATTTTCAATTTTATGTAAACTAGTTGAATTAGCTAAGACACTTAATTTAATGGCTGGTCTTCCTTTTTTCATGATGATAGGTGTTTTATATACATCCAGTGCTCCATTTTCAAAAAGTTTATCCTCTATATAACCAAACAGCTCTGAATTCATATCATCAATATTGATTTCTAACATTGTCTGTACATCTTTGACTTTATCATCAACTTCACCTAAAAAAGCCCTTAATACATTTGGTATTTCAAAATCTTTGGTACCTAGTCCATACCCTGTTTTTATTATTTTGAAATCTATTTTATCGGTAAATTCATTAACCATAGTCTTTAATATTGCAGCTCCTGTAGGAGTTGTTGTCTCAGAATTCACTTTTCCCATGTGTACAGGTATGTGAGTAAGAATTTCTGTAGTTGCAGGGGCTGGAACAGGAATGATTCCATGAGCACATTTAACGAATCCACCACCTAATTCTACTGTAGAAGACATGATTCTATCTACCTTGAGATCATCAATGCATATAGCTGCTCCTATAATATCAACTATGGAATCAACAGCTCCTACTTCATGAAAATGGACTTCTTCTATAGATTTCCCATGTACTTTTGCCTCAGCTTTTGCTACAACTAAAAACATATCCTTACTTAATTTCTTCACGTTCTCGTTTAAATCACTATCATCAATAATCTTATATATACTATTTAGATTTCTATGTTCATGATGATGTGTATGTTTTTCTGTATGCTCATGTTCGTGATGATGTGAATGTGTATTAATATGTTCATGGGTATGAGTATCATTACTGTTTTCTAGAATCACATCTACTTTCGTTCCTGTAATTCCCATCTTCTGCTTTGTTTCAACCTTAATCTTGAATTCTTGTGATATAGTCAGTTTATTCAGTTCTTCTATAAGATAATCTTTATCCACACCTAAATCTATTAATGCACCTAAGTTCATATCTCCACTTATTCCAGCGAAACAGTCATAGTATAAAACTTTCATTCTAGTCTACTCCTTTTCTTCATATATTAATTATTTATCCCCTAAGAATTAATCAATTCATTAAGATTTTACCGAACTCACCAAAATCCTCAGCCATTTTCTTATATACTTGTTTACCTAGCAGGAATTTATAAATCTCATCTGCTTTTTCCTCAGGTTCTATATCCTTGAAACTATCAGGGTAAAGAACTTTCCCAAGATAATATGCATCTGCCATTGCAGTCCCTATGTTAGTATGATAAAAGTTATATGGCAATTGTGAGTACAACTCACCATTTTTGAAGGCAGATAATGTGTTATAAAAATCTGGATTCTTGCTATAATCATCTTTTACCAAATTAAGTCCACCATAGTCAATAAATATCTTATCAGGATTCCATTCAATGAGCTTTTCTTTATCTATCATTAAAGAACCTGTTTTTCCAATTTCATCTACAACATTCTTTGCATTAATTGCCTTGAATAAGGAATAATCACCATAAGTACTTTCTATACCATGACTTCCTTTATATGATAAAGCACCTATATATGAATTTGATTTTTCATCTTCCTCAAGATCTTTTGTTCTATTGTTCAAATCATCATGACATTCTTTCATAAAATTGATGACTTCACTAGCTCTATTTTCCTTACCCATAACTTTTCCTATGATTTCTAATGAATCATACACAGCGGGGTCAAAAGTCGATACTTTACCATAGCTCAATGCCACTACTGGTATGCCAGTCTTAGCTTGCAGTTCATCTACAGCAGCTTTATCATATGCATACATTGAAAATATTACATCAGGTTTTACTGATAAAAGTTTTTCAGCGTCAGGAGAATTATTTGGTCCTCCTGGACCTATGACTTCTAAATCCTTCAATGATTCATTAGCAAGAGCATAGGGTCTTCCTGTAAGATGGTCCTTTTCTATCTGTTCTATTCCAACTACTTTATCTGCACTATCTATGTAGCAATACAGCCTTAATGCTCCTGGTCCAATAGCAACTATCTTCTCAGCATTGGTATCCATCCCTATAGTTCTTCCCAGCATATCTGTCAATGTTATGCTCTCTGAACTTGAATCTTTGCTAATTGTAGATTTTGTACAGCCAATAAAAAGTATTATCGTTATTAAAAAAGTTATAATCACTAATTTTATGTTTTTGTTATTCATAGATATCTCCTCTTATTTATTTATATATATTGAACTTAAGCATCTATACACTCATTTCAATGCATTCATTATATAGGTACTACAACCATCCTACTGCTCAAGTTTTCAACTTTTACTGGTACTGAATAGACAGACTCTATATTGTGAGAAGTCATTATTTCTATTCCTCCAGCTGCATATATTTTGCTCTCTTTCAGTAATATGAATTTATCAGCAAACCTTAGTGCCAAGTTTAGATCATGTATTGTAACTAAGGCAGAGATTTTCTTGTTTTTCACTACATCTTTAATTATACTAATTACTTCTAATTGATTTTTTAGGTCAAGACTGCTTGTAGGTTCATCAAACATAAGAATCTTAGGCTCTTGTGCCAATGCTCTGGCTATAATTACTTTTTGCAGTTCTCCGCCACTTAATTCATCTATATATCTCAAAGAATATTCTTGTAATCCAAGCATTTCTATTGCTCTATTGACAATGTTCAAATCTTTCTCCGTAACGTCCCATTTAATATATGGTTTTCTGCCAATAAGAACAGTATCAAATACAGTTGTTCTAAAAGACTGGTTACTCTGTGAAACATAACCTATCCTCTTAGCCAAATCTGTTTGGTTTAATTTTTGAACATCGGATTTGTCTATTAAAACTGCTCCCTTTTGAGGTTTTAAAATTCTGTTTATACATTTTAGGAGTGTGGATTTTCCTGTTCCATTAGTGCCTAATATGGCAAGACATTCTCCTTTTTTAATTGAAAATGAAACGTCTTTCAAAACTTTATTACTTGGGTAACTAAATTCTAAACCTTGTACTGATAGAATCATTTTCTATTATGCCCCCTTAACAATAGATATAAAAATAATGGTGCTCCTAGAAAAGAAGTTATTGCTCCTACTGGTAATATTACTGGTGCAATGATGGTTCTCGCCAATGTATCTGCAAATAATAGAATTATTGAACCTGTTATAGCAGATATTGGTATCAAGAATCGATGATCTCCACCAATTATTCTTCTTACTATCTGTGGAGATATGAGTCCAATGAACCCAATTATTCCAAGAAATGCAACAGCTACTGATGTTATCAATGATGAAACGAACATACCACCAAAACGGACTCTTTCAACATTGACACCTAGGCTTTTGGCCGACTCTTCACCACTATCCAGAGCATTATAATCCCATCTTTTCAACATGAAATATATTAAGGCAATACCTATAACAACAGCCATTATTATTACTTCATTCCATGATACTCTGCCTAGGTCACCGAATGTCCAGAAGACCGCTGCAGCCACCTGTACATCATCAGCAAAATATTGGATCAAAGTAGTTCCAGCAGAGAAAAGCGAACCTAGTGCAACACCCGCTAATATAATTGATTGGGGCGAAAAACTTCGCAACTTAGCTAGTAATAAAATGACAAAAGCCGCTGTCATGGATAGGGTAAAAGCCGATAAGGTTACGATATAGGGATTATTAATAATTACTGCATCAGCTCCCAGACTACGAAAACTTCCTGCCCCAAATATGATTATAGCTAGATTAGCTCCAAAAGCTGCTGCGTTAGATATTCCCAATGTTGATGGTGAAGCTAAGGGGTTTCGCAGGTTATTCTGCATTACACACCCTGATACAGATAGACCGGCACCTGCTACAATAGCAGCAATGATTCTTGGTAAACGGATATGCAGAACAACGATATTAGAGACTTCTGTCCCCTGACCAATGATAGCTCTAAATATTTCGTTAAATCTTATATTAGTTGAACCTGCATTTATAGCAATAATTGATAATATAATCATTATAATGATAGAACATATGGCTATAGCTACCTTCTTGGCAGTATAGCTTTTATATGCTTCTATTCCATTCTTATTTACAGCTGTTCTAGAATTAATTTTTATCACATCTTTCATATCATTATGTTTTACCAGCCTCTTGTATATTCTTCATAACAATCAAGACATAGTTTTTTTCCGTTGCTAATTCTTATATTACTTTCTTTTGCACCTTCACCGCATTTTTCACATATGACAGTATTAAATATTCTTGCTCGTGAAGGTACTTCATAGTTTGGTTTTTTTATGGTGAATACTTCTTCTGCTGGTGCTTCTAATATATGTATTTTTTTCTGTTCTCTAGTCATTTCACTTTCAACTTCATTTAGTATCAATCTTATACTGTCTCCATTGGTACGGTTAAAAAATGAAAATGCCATTTTGCCAGTATCTTTGTAGATAAGATTGCCTTTTCCCATTGTACAGCCTGTGATGACTTGGACTGCATCTACTCCGCAAGCGTCATTTTCTGTAATACATACTAATTCTTCATCTTCTGAGAATGTTAAATTGATTTTTTCCATAGCTATTTCACATGCACGGTATCCTATAGCTAGGCCTGGACATTCATGTCCGTGGAATTCTTTACATTTTTCCCATAAATTTTTATTCATGATATTCCTCCTTTTATTTAGGTAGCAATGGCTAATTAATATAGTTAACTAATTTGGCTAATTTGGCTAACAGTCGCTCCAATAGTATAGGAGAATATTCCGTCAGCTATTAAACGTCCATGTTTAAAAAGCTGAGTTCGCCGTCCATGGCTCACTGCTCCATATTCTCCTATACTATTTACGCTCGAATTTGCATTTTGGATTATGTGTGCGTTTAATAAGAGTTTCTTTTGACGTAAAAAAGCCCATGAAAAGTACTAATTAGATTAGTACCCTTCATGGGCTATTTGCGTCGTGAACTTAAATTTCTATAAGTCTTTATATTAAGCCTTCATGGCTCATATTCTATAAAGATATTATCATAGGTGTTATTAAAAGTCAATGATTACGTTATTTGCATGTAGGTCAGTATGATTGATTTATGATAATGTCTTAGTGTACCACAATTGATTATGTCCTATTTTTTTTAATTATGGTATATAATAAAACCTCATGTATTTTATAGGCAGAGGTGATTATCATTAGAAAGGTAGACTTAAACATGACAGAACAATATAAATATGAAATTATTAAAAGATTAGTTGAAACTAAAGGGAACAAGGACAATGCAGCTCTGAAACTAGGCTGTACTAGACGAAATATAAATCGTTTAATCAAAGGTTATTTAGATCAAGGAAAGATTTTCTTTATCCATGGTAATCGTGGTCGTAAACCATCACATACAATAGAAGACAATATCAAAGAAAATATCTTAAATCTTTATCGAACAAAATATTATAACACAAACTTCACTCATTATTGTGAGTTGCTAGAAGAGCATGAAAAAATCAAGGTTTCTGTAAGTACTGTACAAAACATTCTTATGTCTGAAGGGATGCTTTCACCTAAAGCTAGACGTGTTACTAAAAAGAGAATGCGTCTTAAGTTGAAAAAACAAAGAAATGCTACTAAATCAAAGAAAGAGGTTGCTAAAATTACAGAAAACATAGTTGCTCTTGAAGATGCTCATCCTCGTAGACCACGCTGTGCTTTTTTAGGTGAGATGATTCAAATGGATGCTTCTGTACACTTTTGGTTTGGGGATAAAAAAACTCATCTACATATTGCTGTTGATGATGCTACAGGAACTGTTGTTGGAGCATATTTTGATAGACAAGAAACGTTGAAAGGCTACTATAATGTTTTTCATCAGATTTTAAATAATCATGGTATTCCCTATATGTTTTATACTGATAGACGTACTGTCTTTGAATATAGGCAAAAAAAATCTCCTTCTCTTGAAAAGGATACTTTTACTCAGTTTGGTTATGCTTGTAAACAGTTAGGGGTCGAAATCAGAACAACCAGCAATCCACAAGCCAAAGGTCGCGTAGAACGAATGTTCCAAACATTACAATCACGCCTACCAATCGAATTAAGATTAGCAGGCGCAACAACCATAGAACAAGCAAATATATTTTTGGACTCCTACATACAAAAATATAATGCTAAATTTGCTCTGCCTCTTAATAATATCAAATCTGTTTTTGAAAAACAACCCGATAATGAAAAAATTAATCTTACTCTTGCAGTTCTTGTAAATCGTAAGATTGATAATGGTCACTGTATCAGATTAAACAAAAAGTATTATAAACCTATAGATTCTAATGGCTACCCTGTTTATTACCATAAAGGTACACTGGCTCTAGTTATTAAATCTTTTGATGGACAACTATTTACAAGCATAGGAGAAAAAGTATACACTCTAGACGAGATACCAGAACATGAATATACATCAAGAAATTTCCATTACCCCCAAAGCACTGAAAAACCTCGCAAAAGATATATTCCACCAATGTCTCATCCGTGGAAAAAGAGTACTTTTACAAAGTTTGTTAAAAAGCAAAAACACTATTATGAACAATCCTTTGAGTCTGCAATGTACTCCCAAGCTTTGACCATTGCTAAATAAAATTCCATAAAAATAGCTTTTATGCCGCGAAAGTCTATTTATAATGAGAAAATGGCATGTTATGCTTTCTTTACAAGGCATCCCATGCTTTACTTGCTATGCCACAAAACAGGTTAGGGGATGCCTCTGATGCATCAAAACATGCCATTAGAGGCTCGTTGTAAATAGAACCGTGGAATAAATGCGGAAGTTATTAAAGCACCTAAAAATCGGTGCTTATATTTTGAAAATTTCGGGACATTTTCAAAAATGCTTGACAGGGCAAGTATTAAGATTATTAAAAGACCTATGATTGATTTATGATAATGTCTTAGTGTACCACAATTGATTATGTCCTATTTTTTTTAATTATGGTATATAATAAAACCTCATGTATTTTATAGGCAGAGGTGATTATCATTAGAAAGGTAGACTTAAACATGACAGAACAATATAAATATGAAATTATTAAAAGATTAGTTGAAACTAAAGGGAACAAGGACAATGCAGCTCTGAAACTAGGCTGTACTAGACGAAATATAAATCGTTTAATCAAAGGTTATTTAGATCAAGGAAAGATTTTCTTTATCCATGGTAATCGTGGTCGTAAACCATCACATACAATAGAAGACAATATCAAAGAAAATATCTTAAATCTTTATCGAACAAAATATTATAACACAAACTTCACTCATTATTGTGAGTTGCTAGAAGAGCATGAAAAAATCAAGGTTTCTGTAAGTACTGTACAAAACATTCTTATGTCTGAAGGGATGCTTTCACCTAAAGCTAGACGTGTTACTAAAAAGAGAATGCGTCTTAAGTTGAAAAAACAAAGAAATGCTACTAAATCAAAGAAAGAGGTTGCTAAAATTACAGAAAACATAGTTGCTCTTGAAGATGCTCATCCTCGTAGACCACGCTGTGCTTTTTTAGGTGAGATGATTCAAATGGATGCTTCTGTACACTTTTGGTTTGGGGATAAAAAAACTCATCTACATATTGCTGTTGATGATGCTACAGGAACTGTTGTTGGAGCATATTTTGATAGACAAGAAACGTTGAAAGGCTACTATAATGTTTTTCATCAGATTTTAAATAATCATGGTATTCCCTATATGTTTTATACTGATAGACGTACTGTCTTTGAATATAGGCAAAAAAAATCTCCTTCTCTTGAAAAGGATACTTTTACTCAGTTTGGTTATGCTTGTAAACAGTTAGGGGTCGAAATCAGAACAACCAGCAATCCACAAGCCAAAGGTCGCGTAGAACGAATGTTCCAAACATTACAATCACGCCTACCAATCGAATTAAGATTAGCAGGCGCAACAACCATAGAACAAGCAAATATATTTTTGGACTCCTACATACAAAAATATAATGCTAAATTTGCTCTGCCTCTTAATAATATCAAATCTGTTTTTGAAAAACAACCCGATAATGAAAAAATTAATCTTACTCTTGCAGTTCTTGTAAATCGTAAGATTGATAATGGTCACTGTATCAGATTAAACAAAAAGTATTATAAACCTATAGATTCTAATGGCTACCCTGTTTATTACCATAAAGGTACACTGGCTCTAGTTATTAAATCTTTTGATGGACAACTATTTACAAGCATAGGAGAAAAAGTATACACTCTAGACGAGATACCAGAACATGAATATACATCAAGAAATTTCCATTACCCCCAAAGCACTGAAAAACCTCGCAAAAGATATATTCCACCAATGTCTCATCCGTGGAAAAAGAGTACTTTTACAAAGTTTGTTAAAAAGCAAAAACACTATTATGAACAATCCTTTGAGTCTGCAATGTACTCCCAAGCTTTGACCATTGCTAAATAAAATTCCATAAAAATAGCTTTTATGCCGCGAAAGTCTATTTATAATGAGAAAATGGCATGTTATGCTTTCTTTACAAGGCATCCCATGCTTTACTTGCTATGCCACAAAACAGGTTAGGGGATGCCTCTGATGCATCAAAACATGCCATTAGAGGCTCGTTGTAAATAGAACCGTGGAATAAATGCGGAAGTTATTAAAGCACCTAAAAATCGGTGCTTATATTTTGAAAATTTCGGGACATTTTCAAAAATGCTTGACATGATTACGTTATTTGCATGTAGGTCAGAAAAAGTATTATATTTTGAATAAATCTACTGTTTTTGTTAGCCTTCCTGTGGCTTCTTTACTTTCTTCTGCTTTTGCTGATATTTCTTCAATGGATGCTATTTGTTCTTCTGTTGATGCTAGTACCTGTTGTGTACTTGAATCCGTTTCATGAGTTATTCGAGATATTTCATTTATAGCGTCTAGAATATCTTTCTTGCTTTTTACCATATTAGTGGCATGGTCATTTTTTAGGTCGTCTAGGTTATCTACTATACTATCAATATATTTTACTGTCTTATCAAATATGTCTTTTGTGTTAACCATATAGTCAGCACCTGTACTTACTATACTGTCTATTTTTTCTATGGAATCAACTGCTGAGCCTGTTTTTTCTTGGATATTATTTATTAATTCTTGTATGTCTTTAGTGGCTTTACCTGTGTTTTCTGCAAGATCTCTTATTTCTCCTGCTACAACAGCAAATCCTTTTCCAGCTTCTCCTGCTCTTGCAGCTTCAATACTTGCATTTAATGCTAATAGATTAGTCTGGCTGGCAATATTTTCTATTAAACCAATAATATTTTCTGCATTCAATGATGACCTATGTACTATATCAATAATTTTAACTATGTCTTTTATCTTCCTTGTACTTTCCTCGGTAGTGTTGTATAATTCATCCATTATTTTAACGCCTTTATTACCTAGTTTCATTGTATCTTCGGAAATCTCAAGGGATTCATCTAGATGTTCGATAGTTTCAGATATATCTTCTTCTAACGTTTTGGATATATTAATGATCTTATCACTGTAGGATACTTCTCTTATAGTCCTGTCAGCAAGGCTTTCCATTGCTTTTGTAAGCTCTTTTGCTTGTTTCTCTGAATTATCTGCAATGACTGAAAGAGTATTGGAGGAATCAGATACATTATTGGATTCGTATTTAATTTTATTTATTAGTTCAATTGAATTTTCCTGCATTTTTATTAAAGATTTTGCCATGACTCCGATTTCATCGTTCATATTAAATTTATTTTTTGGTATTTCTTTTGAATAATCTCCATCTGCCATTGATTCTAAGTGTTCTGAAGCTATTTTTAATGGTTTCAATAATTTATTGATGATGATAGTAAGGATTCCTCCAACTATTATTAGACAAATGACAGCTATTAATATTGATTCTCTTATCATTGCGCCATTATATGTATCACTACCCACATATTTATTCACAGTAAATATATTAATTATTGTTAATACTGCTAATGCTAATAGAAACATTATATTTACGCAAAATATTATTTTTTTTCTAATTGTTCTATTGTTCTTTTTCACATTTAGTGCTTCGACTTCGTTCTTCATATAAACTCCTCCTATGTTATTAATATCAAAATCAACTAATTTGATTATATTGTAAATGATAACAATTTTCAAGTAGTATTTTATCTCATTTTCCAAATCATGGGAGGATTATCGGATTTTATGTTGAATATGGTTGATATATAATAAGTTAAATATTATTATAAACCATTTCACAGTTTAGTACCTAAAATAGTACTAAACTGTGAAATGGTTTTTTAGAATTGAATTATCCTTTTACAGATCCAGCTAAATTATCAATAAAATATTTTTGAACCGATAGAAAAAGTAAAATAGCGGGAACAGCTATTACCACTGATGTAGCCATAAGGCCACCCCAGTCAGTGCTATGCTCACCTATATAACTTGTTAAACCTACAGGTAATGTATTCATTTTACTATCAGAAATAAATGATACAGCTAACAAAAATTCTTGCCACACACCAATAAATGTAAAAATAGCAACAGAAACTAAACCTGGACCTACAATAGGCAAAATAACTTTCCTTAACATCTGAAAATTATTACACCCATCTAACTGAGCAGCTTCTCCTAACTCAATCGGTACTGAAGCAAAATAACCTCTCATTATAATTATAGCTGAAGGCACAGTAAACGCTAGATTAGACAATATCAAACTGTAATATGTATTAATAAGTCCTAATCTACTACATAAAGTGAATAGTGGTATGATTAGGACTACTATAGGAAACATTTGTGTAACGACCATAGCTATAGTCATTAATCGACTTCCAGACACTTTCAGAAATCCTATTCCATAAGCTGCTAAAGCAGCAATAAATGTTGCAATCAAAGTAGTTGAAACCCCAATAGTAATACTGTTTTTAGCAAATAAAAGCAAGTCATTCTCTAAAATAGCTCTTCTATAATTCTCTAAAGTAAATACTTTTGGAAAAATTGTTGGTGGAGATAGAAATATCTCACCTGCTCCCTTAAATGATGAAACAATTATCCAAAAGAACGGAAAAACTGTAAAGATAAAAATAAATATTTCCAAAAGATATAATAAAATTCTCCGTATTAATCTACTATATTCATATTCTTTCATAGTTAACTCCTCTTGAATAATCTTTAGGTTAAATAATACCTAAAATTATTTATTTGCAAATTCTATAGCTACATATATGATAAAACTTTATTCAATTACTTTTAATAATTTTAGATATCGTCTTCGGAATTAGATAAATGGCTAATAAAACCAATGTCATGATTAAAAACATTATAATCGACATTGTAGAGGCTTCACCAAATTCATAATATTGAAATGCTGTTTTCTGAACAATAAATGGAAAAGTCTCAGTTTTATTAATTGGTCCTCCACCAGTTAATGAGTATATAATCCCAAAAGAATTAAACGTCCAAATAAATGCCAAAAGACATACTGTTTGTATTGAGTTTTTAAGATAAGGTAAAGTGATATGTATAAAAGTTTGTAAAGTACCTGCTCCATCAATTTTAGCAGCCTCTAGTTGCTCTCTTGACAATGTTTTCAGTTTAGCATAGAACATCAAAGCCATAAAAGGAAATGCTCTCCACACATTAGCTAGAATAGCAACCCCCATTGCAGTTGAGCCACTTCTAAACCAAGAAAAATCTGCACTTATTAGATTAAATTTTTCTAGTATATTATTTATTATTCCATAGTCAGATGATAACATCCATTTCCAGCAATATCCTGTTACTATCTCTGGTAATACCCAAGGTATAAGAATGGACCCCTTAATAATAGTAGTACCTTTTATATTGGTATTTAGTAACAATGCTGTGGACAACCCTAATATCAACATAAAAGTAATATTACTACATGTCCATAGGATCGTTCTTATAATTGTCTCTATAAAATAATCTGATTTACATATTTCTATGTAATTATTAAACATAATAAATGTTTTCACAGGTTTTACCAATGTATAATTTGTAAAGCTATAATATATGTTACATAAGAAAGGATACGCTATAGTTACAAGTAATATTATTATGGTTGGTAGAAATAACATACTTTTCATATTAGCTTTTCTACTTAATCTTGATTTGTTGAAAGATGGAAACATACTCTCCCTCCTCACTTTTGATAATAATCATTGCTATTACTATTTTTTATCTAATATCCCTTGTATATCAGTAGACGCCTCTTTAAGAGCTTCATCCAGTGTTATGTCGTCAAGTATATATCTTTGGAAATAGTTATTCCAAGTCTCAGCTACCTTAGATAATTGTGGAATTGGAGGATTTGGAACTTCAGCAGTTTTTAACTGTTCTGCAAATATATCGTATTTTTTATCATTAAATGGTGGATAATTATATGATTCGTATATTGGAGGTATTGATGTAGCT